>JBFMDX010000008.1 GCA_040753795.1 Thermodesulfobacteriota bacterium | reverse complement strand
TGCTTCTTGACGCGTTTTACCATCTGGGTACCTCCTTTTATATTGTCGGTTCTTCGTCAAACCTCAATATAACAGGAGCCCCAGATGGTTCCTTCTATTTTATGCTAATGGCCGTGCAAAATTCAGGACATAACTTGCATAAACACGAAAAGAGCAAACCATGGACCAAAATAATAGAAATTCACCAAACAATCTCGGTAATCAGAAACCATCCAAGGGACAAAAGCGTAAGACGCCTCCCAGTAAGGACACTAAAAAAACTGCTGAAGACATTTCGCAAGAGCAGAAGCTGATTGATGATATCTTAGAAAAACTGTGTAGTGTTGAAGACAATATGACTGATGAAGAAGTGGCAGCTTACCATCCAGAAAACAGACTGTTTGTCTGCTTTAGCGATGATGCCCTGATCCCTACAGTCGGCGAACCAGCATTCCATACACAGATTAAGGACTTTGCCGCCAACTTGACAAAAGATACATTCTCCGAGTTTTACGAGAAGCGATTTGAATGGCACTGGTACCCGATAATCAGCGGATTCTCGTCAGGTCCCGTACATGGTGATTTACCAGGCGAACTGACTGATGAACGACTTCTTGAAGCGATTGGTTATACTGCATCAATCTGTGCCCGCGAAGACCAAAAACGTTTCATTTCTGCACTGGGACTTCTCTCTCTTCTCTGCCGGAACTGTGAAAAACCTGAAGAAGTTCCGTCGCTGACGAAGCATTTCATGCAAATACGAGAGAGTGTTACCCGAAACGCAATTGACCCGAACATTCCATACTGGTTCAGCAAGGTCGTTCTATTCCAGTTGTCGACCGGAGTTGTTCCAGACGGATACTCTGGTTCTTTCGATCGCGATGGTCTGGATGCTCCGGACAAGGGATGGCAGGGATACGGAGACTCTTTGGATTTCCCGGTTGTCGATCAATCCGGATGGGGGAGTTGTCCTGGAGGGGAAGACGCCGTAAAAGAGGAGATCAAGCCTATCAGTGGTGGAGAGTTCGTGCTCGAATTCCAACGTAACGCTCTTCACGAAGGATACAAATTCTGGATTTGGCTGTACAGAAACGTCTCGGAGAATCCCATCTGGCACTTTTATGTGTATGTTGTGACTACTCCCGATGGGAAAACTGAGGTCCATAGAGAATCGATGCACTCTGTGGAAAGCGTCAGTCCAGAGGAACTTGTTGCTCAGCATGTGTTTCAACATGGAAAGTAGAAGTGCTGGTTAACAAAAGCGTTTGCCTTGTGCATGGAACATGGGAGCTTGTAGCATAAAAAAAAATGGCGCCTGGGAAGTGGGAAGAAGTAATAACTTCGATGAAACGGACGGCAGGCAACTGGACGGCGCCCCCACGGCTTTAGAGCTTTTGCCTAAGGTTAAAGATGCCGTAAAGGATCAACTCGAAATATTGATTGACGGCGGTATTACAAGAGGCTCCGATATTATTAAAGCGATCGCCCTGGGCGCCGATGCCTGTATGATTGGCCGGGCCTATTTATATGGATTGGCAGCCGGGGGCGAAAAAGGGGTAGACAGGGCGCTTTCTATTTTGAAAGATGAAATGGAACGGGTAATGGCATTGATCGGGTGTAATGACATTAATAAATTAAATTCTGATTATATTGAAAAATTATCGCCAATTCCATAAACGACTTTTCTATATCCACCCGAATGAAGCCAGTGTCTTTTCAACAAGCTTTTGCTCTGCCTGACTTACTTCAATATGGGGCCTTCTCACTTTGTTGTTCGCCAGATATCCCTGCGCTCTTAAAATTTCTTTCAATAACCTGTGAGTGCCAAAAGGCCTTTTGCCCGATAACAAGGGCAGTCGAACCATAAACTGAAAGCCGAGTGATAAAAGTGCAGGTGGTAGTGAAGAACCTGTGAACAGGGGGATCGTTTTGAGCAGTTTCTTCTGAATCTGTTTTGCTTTTTTATGATCACCCGCGGAAAAAGCATCCCATAACATCCTGACATCCTCAGTCCCTACAAGCGGTATCGGACAAAACACACCGGCACCGCCAAACGCCAGACAGTCATAAAGAAGCAATGATGTCCCGGTAAACACTTTCCAGTCATAAGGCCGTGTGGCTTCGATCGTTTTCTTTAAAAACGGGCGGTTTATAACGGTAAGTTTTGCTCCGATAATGCCATCGATTTCCGCAATACGGGCAAGGTCTTTTGGCCGTATTTTCAAACCGGTTACATCAGGAAAATGGTAGTAGTAGACGGGCAGGTCCATTGCTTTGGTGAGGGATTTAAAATGATGCACAACACTTTTCAAGTCAAGGTTGAAATAAACGGGTAAAGCCGCCATAAGCGCGTCGCATCCTGCTTTCTTTGCCTCTTTTGCAAGATCAATTGCCTGGTCTGTACTCCAGGCCGATGCCGTCCCAATAACAGGGATTTCTCCGTTTGCTGCTGAAGCGGCAATTTCCATAACCTGTATTTTTTCTTCAAAACGCAGATAGGGAAACTCGGCATTACTTCCCAGAACGACAACACCATCAAGCTTTTTGTCAATGGCGGCTCTGACCAGTTTCTTTAAACTATTTTCGTCGATTTTACCGTCATCGGTAAATGGTGTCGGCAAAATAACCACTAACCCTTTAAGGCTTTCTACATTCATTACTCAACCACCCTTTTTGAAGGATAAGGATAAAGTTGTAAAAAAGGGCCTTTTGAACAAATAACGTAAACCATTCTAAATCCTGTTCTTATATCTCAACTTGTTGTTATGCCCTTTCCTTTTTAATAGGGGCCTTAACTTTCGCTGAAGGCCGGGAAAGAGATAACCTGCCGTGGCCAAATAACCGCTTAACCTGGGCAATGCTCTTTCCACCTTCCCGTCATAGGCGCAATCCAGAATAGCAGCGGCGACCTGTTCAGGGGAACTCATGGGCTGTGAAAAAACAAGGTCCGGAACTTCATCAATATCTTCCATGATAAATCCTGTATCCACCGGGCCGGGAGAGACAACGGAAATCGTCACCCCCGTCCCCCTGTTCTCTTCCGCCAGGGCATAGGTAAAGGCCCTTAACCCGAATTTTGTCGCGCTGTAGGTCGCCTCATCCGGCAGGGGATATCGACCAGCCAGCGAAGCGACATTGACCACGGCTCCGGTTCCAGCTTCTTTTATTAACGGCAGCACCAGCCGGGTCAGCGCTATCGGTGATCTTAAGTTCAGGTCAACGATGTGCAGCACTTCATCCAGCGGCCGTGTGTCTATGGGACCTCTGGAGTTGAAGCCGGCGTTGTTGACAAGTATGTGAATGGCGCCAAAATGTTTTTTCACCTGTTGAATAACCGCTGACATTTTATCAAGATCCGTGACGTCCGCGGAAATGGCCATGGCCTTTTTACTGCCTGTTTGCGCAACTATCTTATCAAGATTGTCTTTGTTGCGGGCAATAAGGGCAACATTGGCACCCTCTATGATAAACTGCCTGGCGGCAGACGCGCCAATCCCTGAAGACGCGCCGGTAATGATTGCTGTTTTGTCTTTAAACCGCTGGGTCATGGACTCCTCCTCATAACGGAAACATCTCTATAAGGGTGGACATGAAATCTTCATTCTGCAATTCCGATCGGTAATAGGGGCTTTCCATCAATCGGACCATGCCTGTTTTTTCCTCAGTAGAAAAATATTGCAAAACCAGACGCCCGGCTTCTTTGACCGAAGGATCATCCTTATATTGATCGCGCAAGCGGTGGGCATACGCCCACTCCGCCTCCGTAGTTGTTGCTAGAATCGTAAATAAATCTAATGCGTGATAGCTCCCGAAATCCTTATCCGGGTCGTTAACCCTGTCTCTGAATGCGAAAAGCTTCATCATCGAAAACGTGTAAGGATGCGGCAGGAAGATTTCAGATTTCCAGAATTCACCGGAACTGAGGCGCCCCGTTAACATGATTGGCAGCAAACTTTCTTCTAAAGTCAGGGCTTCGGTTACGGGGTGGGCATGGATGCCTACGGAAGGGCTGGGGCGAACTCGGCGGGCATCTGCTTTCACCCGAGTTCCCTGAAATCGACTTTGCGGACCGGTTAGTATATCGATCTTGACGCTGCCGGCATCCGTACCGCCTGGCCCAGGTTTAGCAAACTGGTATTTTTCCGCACCAGGGACAGCTTCATAGCCCAGGTCTGAAAGGGCGCGTGCGAGCGGTTTTAACTTTGATGATTCGATCAGCAGTTCCGGTCGCAGAAATAAATCAAGGTCGTTTGTGGAGCGCGGCTCCGGCCATTGTTCCAGGAGTGTTCTCATGCCCGATCTTCTAACATGATCAGTTTTAAGATAGATCCCGAATCCGCCGCCGACAATGAGTCTGACTTCCGCATCGCGCAATTTGTGCAGCAAATCAAGCAAGGCCGTTTGAAGGTCTATAATTCTGTTCATTACTGAACCATCCCGGCTTCACTCAGAATCAGTGTTTTTACTTGACCGGCGGTTTCCTGGTCTCTTTTGTCGCCGGCCATCATTTCCATATAAACCTGTAGCGGTGACGCCCACCAGAAACCGTCATCCTGCCGGGCATCAAAATAGACCGGCTCATCTTCTGTTTGCAAAAGCTCAAGATTGGGGAATCGATCCGACCGGCTTCCGGGTAGCCGTTCAAGCAGCGTCTTCACCTCAGGGCAGTATACCGTCAATAAATCTCCGCGCTGCATCACCGTGTATTGTGTGACGGAGGAAGTGCCGGAAGCGATCAAGGGCAATTTTAACTGCCGTGATTGCTCAGACAGCAATTTCACAATCGACTTGTCTGTGTTCGGGACTTTAAGACGAACCCGTTCCTTGACAGCAGGCGGATTGTAATTTTCGCATAATTTGTCCAACAGTTTGTCCGGCTGCAGGAGGCGAATGGTGCCAGCGCGCGTAATAATCAGGTCTTCTTCCATCGTTTTTAGAACCTTTGATACAGTTGAAAGGCTCATCGGTTTTTTATCCCAACGGTTCATCAGGAAGTTGTGTTGGTTAATTGTTGCGCGGATATCTTGAACCGTTTGGAAGTCGGAACAAACGAAAAACCCGCGTCCCACCATGGCGCTGTTTTTCCGGTAGATGTTTTTGATGGCGGCTGATGAAGGAAAACGGTTTCTGCCGCCACTGCGAAATACGCTGAATGCGCCTGGCGAGACCACCACACCGTTGCCGCACAGGTCAATGCCGCTAACCCCCTCCCTTTCCAGGTCTTTAAGCTGCTGATCATTTAAGAACGGCATAAAAAGCATAGGGAAAACGTTTTTTGGCAGGGTCAATGATTTCAGCAAATTGAAACTGTCCTGAAAGAACTTAGGCGTTGAAACGGATTTGCACTCTACCGCAAACATTACTGATTTCCGATTCCATTTGGCCTCGATATACGCATCAATACGGTTGTTGCCTCCTACATCCGGTTGGTTTTCTAAAACGCTAAAAACCAGGGGAGGCAACCGGACATCTCCCTTCCGGAGTTGCGCAAGCATTTCTTTTTCTGTCAGCATTTTCCTGTTTCCAATTGTTTTCCTGATTGAGAAAATAGTCATTTTCAGGAAAACTGTCAAGAAAAATATGGTTGGGTATCAGCAATAGGCCCAAATGTCCATGGATTTCCCATGGATTTCCGGGGACAGTATACTAATTTTAACCCGGCTTTGATTTTCTTTCGGGTTTTTGAGGCATTAAACACCTGCCCAGTCTTCCTTTGCTCCGGCTGTTAGACGAATTTTGCCCGTACAGGATTATTTTCGATATACCGGGTGCAGGCAACAAGGTACGGCTCGTCCATAACAAAAGATGAAAGCCGTTCCTGCCATAAATGACCCCGACCGCCCTTTCTGAAAACGATATCTTTACTCAACCGCCACCATCAATCGGTTTGGAATTGATATACTGTCCGTTCGCAAATCCGGAAAGTGAAGTTTTTAGATGATTTCAAGCCCGTGCCGAATAATTTCTTTGGCCAGCGGATGGGAAGAATTGAAGTCAGCTGAAGCAAAAGGATGGGGCTCGATGCGGGTATCAAATTGTCGCCTCTTTTTCATTAAGTCGACCTGCATGTCAAACGAATCATGAAGGATGTCGAAAATTACGGCCAGATCGATATCGCTGTTTTTATTATGCGTACCTTTTGCGTATGAACCGAAAAGATATATTCCCCGAACATTGGGAGTTGTCTGGCGTATAAAACGAGCGTATTCCACTACGGATTCAGGAGCTTGTTTTTTATCCATGTTCTAAACGCCTCAATTTCACATATCCATTTTGTTGTAAATTCCTGATCGCACTTCCTGTGAAAATCCATTTTATAATCGTCATATCGCGCACGCAGGTTGAATGTGGATATCGTATCAAGAGTATCTTTCTGACTTTCGGTCAGCTCAAGACCCGCGCTTGTCGAAAGCCGCACAAGATCGTGAATAAAGGGCGGGGCTATGTCGACCTGTTGAACATAAAAAGCCTTTAACAATTTTTCGATTATCAGATGACCGATAAACAAGGCCCATGAATAGTCACCTTTTTCAAACAAGTGCGACATCGCTTTAAAGTCGTTGTCGGCACTATCAATCCAGTAGTTCAGTATGTGCTTTCGGTCCATAGATTACCGTTTTATTTTATAAAATTATATATCAATCTCTTTCGTTAAGCAACTGGTAAATCGCCCTCGCCCTGCGGCGCTGCAACAGGCGGTATGAAAGTTTTGATGTTCTTAATGATAAATCGGCTTGTCTCTTGACCGGATATGGTTTCTCCGGCGTGCAATTTACCGGCGATATAAAAGAATAAGGAAAGGATAAGGAAGGATAAGAACTTGCTTTTTCAGTTATCATCTATAGCCAAGCCGGCCTTGTGTGTCAATGTTTTTGCGGCCACCACATGTTGAAGGGCCTCTTGAGAGTGATTCTTCAAGATATTTCAACAGAGGCGGCAAAAGCAGGAGAAACTTTCAGAACATTCAAGATTACAGAAAAACACATGGTTTTAGAAACAGCTTTATCGTATCTCCGGGGCGTGAGTCCTCGCCAAAATCGGCCCGGTAACCATAATCGGGGACCTGTGACCAGAACCCGCCACCAGCCGGTGCGTGACCACGCACCGGCTGGTACGCCGGCTCTTGAATAATATCTCCAAGCGTGGCGCCGGCGGGCCGTTGTTCCTGACTTCCCACAGAACGAGATGCCGCAATATCTGTTTGATGACAGCTTGTTCTTTGATAAAGCTGATGATTTTCATCGGCCCCTGGCACTTGGGGCACAATAACGGGCCCACCTCATATATCTTCTGTATCAAGCGTGCCCAGGAGTTTCTGAAGGACTTATCCGACAGGCTGGTATCGATAATATGGGCGATGTCGTCATCTTCGTCCGTCTTTTTTCTCAACCCCCGGCTTTTATTGCTGTAATAACCGTAATAGCGGACCATTAAAAGCACGGACACTGTATTGCGGTTCAATATCATAAATCAAGGAGAATCAGGCGAATTTGCCATCGGCATTACCCGGCACTTCCTGGCGCCGCGCAGGTCGGGCAGACCCTGTTCAGGATCAAAATATGCCGGATCATCGCTTAACAGGACGCCGTCCGAGTAATCCCAGGCCCCGCACAGTTCAGGGGTGCCCCGGGCCATTTCCGGTTTCCACCAGCCGTGGCGGATCCCGACCAGGTCCTTCTGTATGTCGTCGCTCAGCTGTGCTTTCATTTTAACCCGGCCCCAGTCGGTTTCCACATACATCCAGTCACCATCATTAATGCCGGATTTTCGGGCGGTTTCAATATGCAGCATGGCCAAAGGTTCCGGGTTGCGTTGGCGCAGTTTTTTGACATGGCGCCCGGCGGAGAGAAAATAGCCATCTTCACGCAGGCCGACAAAAAGGCGGAGCGGATATTCTTCTTCGGCCGGGTTGTCCTCCGGGGGGTAAATCTCCTTCCAGTATGGAAGCGGGTCACAGCCAAGGGATTCCAGGACGCTGGAATACAGTTCCACTTTACCGGAGGGGGTGGCAAAGCCCCTTTTTTCGTGCGGGTAGGGAGACAGTACAACATAGTCCTTGAACAGGCGGGCCATCCGCTTCATGCCGCGGCGTTCAAAAAACCCCCGGGTTTTCTGATGTCGGCGCAACATGGAAACCATGCCGTTTCTTAATAACGGCAAAAGGCCCATCCTGGCAAAAAGTTTCAGGGTAAGCTTGGTTGCGGCGGCAGACAGCGGGGGCGCGGGCGGCGTCAGCAAGGGGAGATTTTTTGAAAGCTGTTTCCAGGTAAGCCCGGTCCCGGAGATTCGGTATTGGTAAAGTTCTTCCAGGTTTTTCCAGGGAAATTGCGCTTCCATGCCCATGCGCACGGCCAGTTCGCGCAGGAAATAATAGACATCCCGGCACTCACCGGGGGGTTCAACGGCTTTTTCGAAACTCGCATAGACACCGATCCACTCCTGATAATTGTACAGGACAGGCCGTTCCAGAAAGCAGTCGCCCGGAAGCACATAGTCGGCCAGCTGGGCGGTGGGCGTCATGAAGAGGTCATTGACCACAAACAGGTCAAGATTTTTAATGGCCTCGAAAATGCCCTGCTGGTTGGTGTAGCACATGAGGGTGTTGTTGGCGATGGAGAAGAAGGCTTTGACCGGATAGGGAATGCCTTCCCGCATGGCTTTGAATACAGCCGGCGGGTGGGCCATGTACATGCCTTTCATCAGGTTCCGGTAGGGTTGGCCCCAGACCCTGCGCCGGGGCTCGTTCAAGGCCTGCTGCCCCCGGT
The DNA here is from genome assembly GCA_040753795.1 of Thermodesulfobacteriota bacterium. Lineage (NCBI taxonomy): Bacteria > Pseudomonadati > Thermodesulfobacteriota > Thermodesulfobacteriota bacterium. The sequence goes on along the minus strand of JBFMDX010000008.1, from coordinate 201,924 downwards.
AGGTCATGACCGGATGATCCTTTGCCCCCAGCTGCAGGTCTTTTTTTTCCTGGGGCAGCCGTTCGTGGAGTTCCAGTTCCGTCTCGGAGATAATCATCGCATTGGGGTCGACCATGACGTCCCCTCCGGGAACATTCAGGCTGTTGGTCAAAGCCCGCAGGATGCCCTGGCAGCGCAGGGCGGAAGTGCTGTTTACCTGCTGGTCGGTGGCACATGTCCAGGGAATAATGGCCGGCGTGTTGGTGGCATACATGACGGCGGCCTCACGGATCAGGCTCGCGGGAACGCCGGTGATTTGCGACACCCGGTCCAGCGGGTATTCTCCGGCCCGTTCTTTGAGTTCATCAAACCCTACACACCAGCGGGATACGAATTGCTTGTCGTACAGCTCTTCTTTAATGATAACGTTGATCCAGCCCAGGCACATTGCCGCGTCCGTGCCTGCCCGTAAAGGCAGATGAATGTCGGCCATTTTGGCGCAATGACTCTTTCTCGGGTCCAGAACAATCAGCCTGGCGCCTCTGGCCCTGGCCGCTTTCAGACGATAGTATTCGCCTGCCCAGGAATTCGGCCGGAGATTATGCCCGAAGAATACCATACAGCGGGTCTGTTCATAATCCGGAAAAGGATAACCGCCGCAGGTCATGCTGTTGACGGCAGCCGTATTGCCCTGGCAAAGGCTTACGCCACTGATGTAATTCGGGCTTCCCAGAAGGTTCATGAACCGCCGGACCATGCCGCTGCCCCCCTGGACGTTATGATCCGAGGTGGAACAGGCAAAGGCTTCCGGCCCGTGTTGGTCCACCACCCGTTGAAGCTTGGCCGCGATTTCGTCCATGGCCTGGTCCCAGCTGATGCGGGTCCACTGGCCGTCGCCTCTTTCTCCGGTTCGTTTCAAGGGGTATAGCAGGCGATGTTCATTGTAATACCATTCAGCGGCTTCCACCGGTTTGCAGCAAATGGTTTTGGGCATCATCAGGTGGTCTGCAAACCCGCGCAGTTTTTCCAACCGTCCGTCCCTGACATGCGCTTCCAGGCTGCAGGCCTGATCACACATGCTGCAGACGACATGTTTTTTTTCTAAAGGCATTGTTTCTCCTGAAAAAAGGTTTAATTAATTTAAACCATACTCGAGCGTTATGTATTGACCATATGTGAATATGATTTGACATATTGTGAAAAAATGAAGGGCACCTCTAAAAATTGCCTTTTGGCCCGATGTCGGCGTTGTGCTCAAATTTTAATCCTCGGAATACTTCAAGTATTCCTCCGGTTAAAATTTTCGCACGCCTTGACCTCGGGCCAAAATTCTAATTTTTTAGAGATACCCTGAATTTTCACCTTTCAGCTCATGCTTCTCCCGGTTCCGGCTGTGGTTGAGCCTTTGTCAACTGAACACTGCCGTTGAGCAGCGTCGGAATGTCCTTCATGGCGAACGGCAGAGAAACAATCCCTATGGCGGCCCTGATGACAGCGCGAACGGCTGGCAGAAAAAGGGTCAGTGCCGCGATATTTTCGCTTGACCCGTAATCACCAAAGAACAGGAACCAGGCCATGGTCATGGTGCCGAACCCTCCGAAGGAAACCGGTATGTCAGCAATGGCAAACATCAGTGGCGCAACGACAATATATTCCAGCAAGGGAATGCGGATGTTGAACGCCAGCGCCAAAATGTAGAAACCGGAGAGCATGATGAATATCGGCGGCAGCCCCATGGCCCAGGTAAGGAACCACTGCTTGCGGGAGGCCTTTTGAAACGCTGTCCAGAACTCACTTTCCCGGTTGCCGGCGAGCAGACTGCTGAGACCGACGCCCCGCTTGTGATGCCAGTACGTCCATGATTCAATCATCCACAGGGTGCTGAATATCAGCCCCCCCCACCAGAGGTGCATGTTAAGCCGGGCCTTTGCTGCCAGACCGGAATACTGCATGGCCAGTGTCGCCGGGATCAGGAACAGACAGATGCCGAACATGGTCAGCCCGAAACGGAACAGGCAGATTCCCATCAACCTTGCCCAGGTCATGCCTGTTTTGCGCTTCAGGTAAAGCAGTATCCCTCCACCGCCGATCGTGTAGTTGACGAGAAGGATGATGTAGAAGGCGCCGCGCACCCGGAAGAAGGCGCGCCAGTCAAACGGGGCGTGGAACCAGCGAAAGTGGCGATCGATTATTAATACGTCAAAAACCCATATAACTAACTGGGGTATCAGAATGGCCAGGACAGCCGTTGTTATTTCCGCTCTGCCGGCGGCGGCCAGCAGAGCGCCCCAGTCCTGGTCCTGAAAATAATAATAAAGGAGCAGACCGCTCACGACGAGGGGCAGGGCTCTTTTTATCCCCGTTTGCATAGGGCCACCCACGTTAAATGGTTTTTTGTCAAAAACAGGCACGGGAGAAGGTTGCGAGGCGCCGTTTTTTGATTCGAATCGTAAAACTTCGAGACCTTCGAAGTTTTAAGGATAAAGGGTATCTCTAAAGGATAAGAAGTTGCTTTTATAAAGCATACCTATAGCAAGGGCTGACTTGTGTGTCAATATTTTTGGGGCCGCCATCTGTTGATGAGTGTTTTTTAGAAGGGGCAACGGATTGTTTCAGAAGAAAAAGCAAGAGCGGGTTAAAGCATTTTTTGATGTCCACCCGTTAATTCATCTATTAAAATGATGGGTATGGTATTTGTATCAAATGATTTGTAGCCCAAAGGGTTCATAAATATCGGACATGGTTGTTACCTTCAATTCAGTATGATGACTAAACTCCAGAAGAAAAATACGCCTGTATCAGGCGTCAGGCAGGAAAGCGATTCCACGTTAAAACAAATCCTGCTGGCTTGCCTGGCCGCCCTGCTGTATGTCCTGGCGTTTCCGCGGATCGGGCTCTGGATACTTGCCTGGGTCCAGGCAGTGCCGCTATGGCATGCAATCTCAAGGACAGGCGCCAAAAAATCTTTTCTGCTGGGATGGCTGTACGGGGCCCTGTTGTCGATCGGCATTTCGTACTGGGTGTTCTTTGCCCTCAATGAATACAGCCATGCCGGTTTTTTGGTCAGCCTGGTATTCTTACTGGCCGTGAACGGCGCCTTTATCGGTTTATTCTTTGCCGTTTACAGTGCCGCGGCCAACCGGGTGTTGCGACTGTGTCCATCCCCTATAATAAGGGCTGCCGGGTTGGCCGGCCTGTGGGTCGTCATGGAATACGGCCGCGCCTGCCTGCTGGGGGGAATGCCCTGGTGCCTGCTCGGTCACTCCCAGCACAAGGCATTAAGGCTGATACAGGCGGCGGACATTGCCGGCGTCTATGGTTTGTCCTTCCTGATTGTTTTTACCGGCTCCCTGCTGTACAGCGCTTTAACATGCCTGCCGGATAAACGCATGGCCCTCGGGCGCCTGCTGCCCGCCCTGGCAGCCGTGATAGCCGTTGTCGTGTACGGAAGTATTCGTCTGGGGCAATATCCGCCGCAACCGCAGGAAGCGGATGCCGGGGCTTCGGCCCTGGTTGCGGTTATCCAGGGCAACACCGCCCAGGATGAAAAATGGAAACGAAAAAACAGCGGCGACATCGTCTCCCGGTATCTGCGGATGACGGAAGCGGCGCTGGCCAGCGGTGCGCGGCTCGTTATCTGGCCGGAAACAGCCATCGCTACCTATTACCTGCAGGATAAACTTCCCGCGGAAATGATGCGCCTGCTGCGCACCTACAATGCGGGACTTATAACAGGGGGGCCCCGTTATACCGGAAGAAAGGGAAGTTATACATTCTATAACACCGTCTACTATATCGACGGCAACGGTATAAAAACATTTCACGACAAACTGCATTTGCTGCCCTTCGGCGAATTCTTCCCCCTGGGATTTATGGACGTGCTCAATCTCCGCTATGCAGGCCCCCGCCAGTATACGGCCGGCACCACCTACACGCTTTTTGACACGGCCGCAGGGGCCTGCGGATCCCTGGTCTGTTTTGAGGTCATCTACCCCCGATATGCGCGGGAATTTGTTAACCAGGGGGCGGACTTTCTGGTCAATATTTCCAATGACTCCTGGTTCGGCCCCACCAGCGCCCACTATCAGCATTTTGCCATGGCGGTCTTCAGAAGCGTGGAATGCCGCCGGCCCCTGGCGCGGTCCGCCAACACAGGCATATCGGGTTTTATAGATGCATCGGGCCGGATCGTCTCCCGGTTGCCTGTCTTTACCGAGGACATCAGCCTGTACCGGCTTCCATTGGAAAAGCGGACAACCTTTTACTGCCGCTTTGGCGACGTGTTTGCGTGGCTCTGTTTTCTTACCGGCTTTGTTGTGTTCTTTAAGCCCGATATTTTTTCATCCAGGAAGACCTGTTATTCTTCTCTTTTCCAGCCGTAGGGGATACCCAGTTTGTCCATTCTTTTGCGGAGGGTGCCTGGTTTTATTTTCAGCTTTTCCGCCGCCCCCCCCGGACCGCTGATTTTGCCGCTGGTCATCTTCAGGACTTTTTGGATGTAACGGGTGTAGACCTCATCCAGCGGCCGTATATCTTCTTTGGTCATTATATTATCCAGGGGCATCTTTTTCGCGCTTGAAGGAACCATGTTCTGAAAGGTGAGCGCCGCGCCATTTTTAAGGATCAGTTCCCTTTCAATAACGTTCTCCAGCTCACGGACATTTCCCGGCCAGTCATACCTGATCAGTCGTTCCATGGCATCGGAAGACAGAGACGGTTCAACATGAAGATTCATTTCACGGGATTTCTTTTCAATGAAATAGTTGACAAGGGCCGGGATATCCGACCGTCTTGATCTTAAGGGAGGGATATGAACAGGCAGAACATTCAGGCGAAACCACAAATCTTCCCTGAACCGACCTTCGGCCACCAGTTCTTCCAGGTTGCGATGCGTGGCGGCGATGACACGGATGTCCACTGGTATGGGGCCTGTCCCGCCGACCCGCTCGATGATTTTATGCTGCAGGACCCGGAGCATGCGGACCTGGGCGGAAAGGGGCAGTTCCGCAACCTCATCCAGAAAGACCGTACCGCCGTCGGCCCTTTCAAAGCGGCCTTTTTTCAGGGTGTCGGCGCCGGTAAACGCCCCCTTTTCATGACCGAACAGTTCGCTGTCCACCAGGGAATCCGGTATGGCGCCGCAATTGACCTTGATCATGGGGCCGTCTTTTCGTGCAGATTGCCGGTGGATGAAATTGGCGATGATTTCCTTACCCACACCTGTTTCGCCTGACAACAGAACCGGGCTGTTCCGGCCGGCGACAACCCGGGCACTTTCCAGGACACCTTTTAAGCCCGAGGTGCCGCCGACAATAGCCGCTTCCCTGGAGAAATGCATTTCTTCCTGAAGGTTCCTCTTTTCGTCTTCGATGATGTTTTTCAACCGGATGACTTCCCGATGTTTGATGTGGTTGGAAAGGGCCAGGGAAAACGGGTCGTGGAGCATTGAAAATAACTGCCGGTGTTCCTCGGTAAAGGCGCTCCTTCCTTCCGAAACAAGAACGGCCATGCCGAGCGGAACGCGCTCATACAACAGAAACATGGCCAGGACCGACCAGTCACTGCCAAACCGATCAACAAGGGCGCGCAGGTTGGGATCGCCTTCAGGCTGATTGATGATGAGTGCCGGATGGGCAGATGTTATTTTCGCGGGGCTCAGTGACTCCGTATCCAGGTTGATCATCTGCGGATCGAAATAATTAAACCAGCCGGTCGGACTGGCCCCGATGACATCCCTGTCCGTCTTTCGACGATGTTTGTGGACGGACAGCATGGCGGCGGGGATAAACCGGCTGAGGTATTGAAGACAATGCAGAACGCCGGTTTCCAGGTCAAGATGCCCGCATAATCGCCGGGTGACCTGACGGAAAAATTCATATTTGTCTTCTACCGGCTCTTTCCGGTCCGGCCCGGCGGATCTGTTTTCATAGTCCGCGATAACAGCGTCAAGAAACCATTTATGCGTACCGGACAAGCCGGTCAGAAAATCAACGTGCTTCTTCGAATATTTATTTCTGCCTTTAACCGTAAAGAAGATGCCGCCAATAATTACGTTATCTTCCTTGATCCGCATACCGATCAGCGACCAGTCCCTGACCCCGGCCCGTTTGATGACGTTCTTTCCGACCGGGTCTTTTTCCGGCTCATTGATAATGTAGATTTCCGGCAGATTTTCTGTTTGAAAGCCTTTAAAAATTTCTTCGGGCACGGAAAACAAGAAGCCTGTTTTTTCACTTCCCGTATCACTGGCCTGGGCAATGATCAGAATGTTCCGGCGCTCAAAATCAACTTTGAGCAGGCTCATGCGCTCCGCGGGAATGGATTTTTTCAGAAGATCATAATACGCATAAAGCGCTTCATGGACATCCCCGCCGGAAGCGACATGTTGTTTGATCTGGTCTAAAACCATATCCGGCCTGCTCTTCATTGCCTATCCTGATTAAGCGTTGTCGTCTTTTTCCCCAGCCGTAGGCTATTTTCATTTTCTTCAACCGGTTACGAAGTGTGCTCGGGTTTACCCGAAGCTTTTCGGCGGCGCCGTCCGGGCCGCTGATTTTACCATCGCACAGGTCCAGAACCCTTTTCACGTAACGGGTAAAGAGCTCATCAAGGGAGAGGATATGATCTGCTGTCATCTCATCGTCGGGCTCCCTGATCTCCTGTTGACGGGGGGTGATGTTATGAAACGTGAGGGCTTCGTTCTTATTCAGAATCAATTCTCTTTCAACCACGTTTTCCAGTTCCCGGACGTTGCCCGGCCATTCATAAGACATCAACCGGTCCATTGCATCCGCGGACAGGAGCGGCCTGGTATGGAACTTCAAATCAAGCGACTTTTTATCTATGAAATAATCCACCAGGGCCGGAATATCCATTTTTCTTGAGCGCAGGGGCGGAATCTGGATGGGAAAGACATTCAGCCGGAACCACAAATCCTCCCGGAACTGTCCGGAGGCGACCCGTTCTTCCAGGTTGCGGTGAGTGGCGGCGATGACGCGGATATCAACGGAAATGGCATCCGTACCGCCGACCCGCTCGATTGTTTTATGCTGCAGGACCCGCAGCAGGCGGACCTGGACGGCCAGGGGCAGGTCCGCAATTTCATCGAGAAAAATCGTTCCCCTGTCAGCCCTTTCAAAGCGGCCCTTTTGGGAGGTACCCGCCCCGGTGAAGGCGCCCTTTTCATGGCCGAACAGTTCGCTGTCCACCAGTGTATCCGGTATGGCCCCGCAATTGACCTTGATGAAGGGGCCGTCTTTCCGGGAGGAGTTCTGATGGATAAAATTGGCGATGATCTCCTTGCCCGTGCCGGTTTCACCGGACAGCAATACCGGACTGTCCTGATCAGCGACAAGACGGGCCTTGTCCATGACGGCCTCCAGGCCAAGGCTGCCGCCGATAATGGTGTCCGCCGCCGTGTAATGGAGCGCTTCGGCCAGAGTTGTTTTCTCTTCTTCGATCAGATTTTTCAGCCGGATAACTTCCCGGTGTTTGATATTATTTGACAGGGCCAGGAAAAGGGGATCATGAAGCAGCGAAAAAAGCTGCAGATGCTCTTCCCGGTAGCGGTCCCTTCCTTCCAGGCCCAGTACGGCCACACCAACGGCCTGTTTATTGTGGATAAGGGGCATGGAGATACACGATATATCGTTCCCGAATATCTGCGTGTAGGGTTGCATGGAAAGAGACTGCTCCGGCCGGTTGATGATACGTATCCTGGGGGTTCTCCCCCTGTCGGCAGGATGGCGTTCCCGGGTCACCAAAGGGATCAGTGTCCCTGTCTGCTGATGAAATAAACCAAAGCTTTCCGCGAGCACGCGTTCCGATTGAAATGCCGGTTCCAGCTGCCTGACAAATAGCCCGTCAGCCGGCAGAAAGCGGCTGATATACTGGAGGCATCTGGAAACACCGGGTTGCAGGTCGAGGTGGCCGCATAACCGCAGGGTGACCTGGCGAAAAAATTCATTTTTGTCCGTCACCGGTTCTTTCTGAAGCGGATCCGGGCCTTTCCTTTGATTCTCCGCGATGAGGGCCTCCATAACTTGTTGAAGGCGCGTCGTAAAGGGCTTGAGCCGGCGGATATGTTCTTCCCCGTACCTGTTCTTTCCGTCCGCGTAGAGCATAATCGAAGGTAACGTATCTTCGCGGATGCGAAAATTAAGAACCAGCGCCGACCAGTCAAAACGTTTGGCACGCGTGGCGATCTCTTTTCCGAGAGGGTCCATTTCCGGATGATTGATCAAGTGAAATTCCGGCAGGTCTTCTCTTTGCAATACGGCTACGATCTTTTCAGGGACATCGTAAATAAAATTGGTTTTTTCTCCGCCTGTGCCTGATGACTGTCCGATGATCCCTATTCTCGGGGGATTAAAAGTTGACAGGACCCAATTGATCTTATCCGCGGGGATCTGGTTTGAAACGCCTCTGAAAATATCACTCAACTCCTCCTGAAGGTCGCCTTCATCAAGAAGATTTTGTTTTTTCTGATAAAAAGAAGCATCCGGACCGGTTGTCATCCTCATCACCCCTGAGTCTACCATATAACAGATAATTCTACTATTTGACAAGCAAGCTTTTACTATTTGGTAATGCCGCTTTGGCTTAAAATATAACAATTTGAAATTTATATATAATTATTGCGGCACGATTAGTGCTCTATATAAAATGATAAAAATAAACGGTAGGCCTTAATTAATAAGGAGCTCGCAGAATGAAAAAAATAATCATTTTGATTCTGGCGGCGTTGACAGTTGTTTCTTTTTCCTTGTCGATTCCAGAGTTTTCCCATGCAACGGGCTCAGCTCCGCCTGAACCCGAGCCCGTCCCTCCCCCGCCGATTGGAAACGGAATCACCCAGACGCATACGATATACGGTGATGTCAAAGGTTTTATTACCGATGAGGGGGTGGTCGCTTTTCTCGGGATTCCCTATGCCAAACCGCCTGTCGGCGAACTGCGATTCGCTCCGCCGGTCCCTGGTGAATCCTGGGATAATATCCTTGATGCAATGGATTTCGGGCCGGCCTGCCCCCAGCCGGAAATCGATCCCAGCGACATCATGAACTGGGAGATCAGTGAGGACTGCCTCACCCTGAATGTATGGACGCCTTCCGTTGACAATCAGAAGCGGGCCGTCATGTTCTGGATCCATGGTGGCGGTTACATCTGGGAGAGCTCGGGCGACAAGCTTTACTACGGTGCGCGTATGGCGGCTCGCGCTAATGTCGTGGTCGTAAGCGTAGAGTACCGGCTCGGCGCCTTTGGTTTCAGTTATCTTGAAGATGTCCCGGGCAGCGGCAACGCCGGATTGCTGGACCAGGTTCTGGCCCTTCGCTGGGTCCGGGACAATATTGCCGCATTCGGCGGAAACCCTGGTAATGTCACCATCTGGGGAGAGTCGGCCGGGAGCTACAGCGTGTGCGCGCTTCTTGGCATGCCGGCTGCCAAAGGCCTGTTTCATAAAGGCATCGCGCAGAGCGGCGGGAGTTCAACGGTTCGACAGCAAGACTATGCCCGCCGTTCAACAGAATTGCTCTATCAATATGCGGGTGTCAACACCCTGGCGGCACTGCGCCAGCTCAGCTGGCAGGAGGTGATGGCCGCGCAGGAACAGGTAATGGAAACAACGCTTCTGCCGGATAATATATATGCCGCGGTTGTTGACGGTACCGTCTTTCCGGAGCCACCCCTTCATGCCATTGCCAGAGGACAATCATCAAACATCCCCCTGCTTGCGGGAACCACCCGGGACGAAGGGCGGTGGTGGATGGTGGAAAACGCGATGCTGGCGCTGCCGGTGGCGACACCACTGGTGACAATGACCGCGTTTCCCTATTTTGAAAGGTCTATTCCTCCCAATAAAACAGCCGCGGAGGGAATTGCCCTGTATTACGCCAGCTATCCTGAACTTGTTCTCTCGCCGAATCTTGTGTCCCTGGCCATGATGACGGATGCTTTCCTGCGTGTTCCGACACTCAGATGCGCTGAAGCACAGGTCGCGTATCAGCCCGGAAACGTTTTTGTCTACCGGTTTGACTGGAATCCACCTTGCCCCGAGTATCCCTTACTGAACCTCGGGTCGCCGCATGGCGCGGAACTGGCATTTGTCACGGGATATCCGGAAGGGTGGCCCGAACTCTACGGGGAAAAGGGTATTCCGACAGCCCTGCGGAACCAGATGATGGACGCCTGGGCGTCATTTGCCAAAACCGGAAACCCCAACCATGCCAACATGCCGGTATGGCGCTCTTATAATAAAACTGACCGCCCGACCATGGTTTTTAACACAAACGGCAAAGAAGCCACCAGCAGCCTGAAGAAAGATCCGGACGGTTCAACACGGGCTTTCTGGAATGCCCAGCCCTTTGATGGCGTTAATCCTCCCCTGCTGCCTGAGGATCTGTCCGAGTCGGGAGTTATTTTTTAGGGTATGTGGAATAAAAAATATAGATATGGAGGAGACGGAGAATGAAAATAAATAAAAGACTGATTTATGGTTTGGTTTTCATCATATTATCTGCTGTGGTTTTATTCGGCTGTAAAGTAGAGGATACAAAGGTGGTCGTTTCAGATGCTTTTACCAGCAATTGGAACGGCAGCGGCGCCAACCCCGGTGAAATCCTGCCCAATGTTACAGTGTTTTATCTGCCTGCTAAGGAATACAGGGGGTTGATAGGATATCTCACAGCGGAAAGGATCCCTGATGTCACCGTACGTTTTAAAATACTGGATCCTCGTAATAACACCTGGATACAGATCGGGCCGAATCTTACAACAAATAGTAATGGCATAGCAAAACTCAACAGCCTGCGGAACTATATTCCTGCTGGTATTCTTGCTTTGGCTCCGATTGAGCTTCGGCTCATGGCCGAAGTACAGTGCGATGACGGCTGGTCTAAAGACCAGGAAGGTGTTCTGAATATTCTCAGCAATAATAAAAGCGTTAATCCGGATGTTCTTTTTACCGACCATGACAACACCATCCATGCCACCGGCGGAGCCAATACGATTTTAGATTATATCGACTTTGTGAATCTGTTTGGCTATGACTGGCCCTACGTGGATCGCTATGTGAAAGATATCCTCCCCGATATTCTTGCCCGTGCGGATATCGTTATTATTACCGGCCAGCCTGAATCTGTCAGGCCGCTGACGCGTGATCAAATGGTGAAGCATTTCTCCCCAAATGGAACAAGAACGGTTCCGATTATTGTTAAAGCGGATCTGAACTACGCGGAGAGTTCAGCGTACAAAGCTGCCGCCATCACTATTTTACGCGATCTCTATGGTGTGGAGCACTGCCTGGCAATGGTGGGCGACACCGCCAGCGAAGACGGGTATGGCGCTCTGGCCTCCGGCGTTGAATATATTCCATTTCAGATCATGAAATTGCTTCAAGACAGTTATGAAATAGGCGGCGGTTTTGCTCCCGTCGACCCTGATGACATTGCCTGGGACTGGCAGAATGTTTACAGTCGAATATTCTGATTTTACGTGATTTTCAGCAAAAAGATTGAGGGGTGTTCATTAAATTCAGCGGAAAAACCCGATATTACTTATGCGCGTCAGCTGTGATTGTTATGGCTACCGGTATCATTAACTGGCGGCAGGCTTTTTCGCCTGATTCAGCGCCTGCCAGAGAAGTCCGTCTTGCCGGAACGGCCGATGAGAATGCCTCCACAATGTCCGCGGTGATAGAGAAAGCTAGCCCGCTTCCGGCTGACCAAGCCTCTTCCGCGGATCGTCCTTTACAGGTGTCAATGTTGATATCACCGTCCCAGCATGACACGGAAATTGACGGCCGGTTGCAGGAGGACAGGAACGGTAACCTGATTGTGGACATCGGTTTCCGGGACCTCTTTGATTATTTTTTTTCAGCGCTGGGTGAAAAAACACCTGAACAGATCGCCGCCAGTATGGAGCAGTATATTGACGGCACGCTTTCCCCCAGGGCTGCCGGACAGGCCCGGGCGCTGTTGAAGATGTTTATGGCCTATAACCGGGATCTGGCGGAACACGCGTCTGCCGATAACACGGATGTCTACAATCTTCACGGCCGGGCCCTGGTTGATCACCTGAAAGGCTATCATACGTATCTGGCGGATGCCCGAAGGCGTCACTTCGGCCAGGAATTCAGCGACGTGTTTTTTCAAAACGAAGAAAAATACCAGGCCTACAATATTGCCCGCCTGGAGTTGAGCCTGACAGATTTGCCGGCGGAAGAAAAAAAACGGCAGGTAGAGGAATTGAGAAGCCGGTTACCGGAAATGCAGCAGGAGATCATCCGCAACCACGAACAGGTGAATGAATTTTTAAAAAAAGAAAAAGCCTGGCGGAAGGAGGGGGTGTCCGATGACGAACGGTATGAAAGGCGATTGGCTGACTACGGGTATGACGCGGCCGAACGGATGGCGGCGCTGGATCAAAGCAACCGCGTCTGGCAATCCCGCCTGAACGAATTCTTCGCGGAGGTTGATCGGATTGATGCCGCCGACGAGCCCGACGCGGACAAAAAAGAGTTGATCGAAGAAATAAAAGTCAGCGCGTTTTCCGAAACGGAGCGTTTGCGTGTGGATGTGATTGAACGGTATCGCGTAAAAAAAAATAACACCGGAAATTAAAGAGGAGCCATCGAATGAAAACGGCATGTCTGATCAAAAAAACGCTCATCGTTAGGTTGTTTGTCCTTGTCACCGTTCTTTTCTCCGGTACGGCGTTTGCCTCGGGATCAGCCCCGCCGCCCCCTGATACATACACCAAAACAGCCTATCCGCTGGTCCTGGTGCACGGCAGTATGGGGTTTGACCATACGGATATTGTCGGCTTCATCGACACCGATTACTGGCCCACCATTCCTTATGAAGTTATGCGCAGCGGCGGCACCGTATACGTGGCGCAGGTTTCAGCGCAAAATACCCCTGAAATCCGGGGGGAGCAGCTCATTCACGAGCTTGAATTCATCAAGGCCTTGAAGGGGCATAAAAAGTTCAACCTCATCGGCCACAGTTTCGGCGCACCGACATCCCGGTATGTGGCCGCTGTGCGGCCGGACCTGGTGGCGACGGTCAGTACGGTGGGCGGGTCAAACGACACCGATGACCGGGACAACCCCAACCCGCCGAACCCCATTGATTTTCCGTGCGGCATCGATTGCCAGTTGACCGAGCTGATTTTTATGGATGCCGGCGGCATTCGCTGGACCGTACCGCAGCCTACCAGCGATATTAATTCCAACCTGGCTTCCTTAAGGGAAGCGGCCAGGGTTTCCCAGCAGGCCGTTAACAGCGCCTATGAGCTTTACGGTTTTCCTATTGACGTCGCTTCTGATGATGGTTTTGATCAGCGCAAGGAATACTTCAACCGCGTATACTCCATCGGCCGCCCGGATTACTGGTGCGGCCAGGGGGCCCAGGTGGGAGAAAACGGCATCGGGTATTACTCCTGGTCAGGTACCCAGGTACTGACCAATCCGCTTGATCCTTCTGATGCCGCCCTGCTTGCCGCCGCCACCGTCGGCACCCTCTCCGGTGAACCCATCCAGACAGACGGCCTGGTAAACGCCTGTGAATCCCACTGGGGCAAAGTGATCCGCGATAACTACCCCATGAACCACCTGGATGAAACCAACCTTCTCTGGGAGCTGACCAACCCGTTTTTCAATGAGGTGGAGCTGTATCGCCAGCATGCCAATCGGCTGAAAAATGCCGGCTATTAAGCATATTGATTTTTGCGGATCATCTCCCGATCAGTTGGCGCACAACGACACAAGCTTCCCGGTTGAGCCGATGTGTTTCGGGAGGGTTCAAGGGGTCAAGGATTCAGCCGCAGAGACTTAACAAGTTAACATGGTTGGATATGACCGCCAGAAATAACATTTCTGCTTTTGTATTGTATGTCGGTGTCTGGCTGGGCATCGACTTAATCGATATCACTTTGTTTAAAATTCCGGGCCATGAACATGAATTCCTAATGGTTTCGGTAATGGTTCTCATTACATTTCTATTGGTTAATAAACATTTATTTCGAAAATGGGTCCCTTTTTTCCGATGGTTGTCCATCTTTCTTTTATCTGTCGGACTAACTGTCATCTGGTTCTTTGTAACAATGAAAATGCTTGTTGAACTTCATGTGTCGATTTGCGCAAAGATATAGATAACATGAAACGGTCAAGGATACGCTTTCCGCTCATCCTCCTGCTGCTGGCGATAGCCGTGCCGTTGCCCGTTATGGCCGGTATGGACGTCATGACCAACCATGAAATGGGGAAGCTGGAAGGCGGCAAAATGTGTGAACTGGCCATCAGCGACCCGAACTACTATTCTTCAACCACTCCTGTTACCGTGGTCCGGTTTGCCAGCGATATTTACCTGGAAGCATACGGAGAAGTCGGTGCCCTGAAAATGGGAGACTACCCCCGATCGGTGGCCGAACTGGGGGATATGGCCTCCATGGACTCCAACTACACCATGGTTTACGGTCCGCAAGACCGCGCCAATCCGAGGGGCGGGGGGAGTCAAATCAATGCAAGTTACAGGGGTACCGGAGGCGATAACCCGTACATGACCAATACCAACCGGACCGATCGGATTCATGACCGCTACATGGGCACCGGCTCCAGCACCCTCGATCTGGGAACATCCGCTTTTCTTCAGTCCTCGACCCCGCCCTGGGACAACTTCGGATCCTACCTCTGCACCCGTTATCCTGAAGTCCAGTGGGACATTAACTATGAAGCCATGCGCACGGGGGTCTCCGCCGAATACCCCCTGCGGATTTACGGTTTGGTCCTCAGGGCGGAGTTCGATCACTGGGGTACCTCTCTCCAGCAGTTGCGGCGATTCGTGATCGGCTCCAACAACCTTTACGGTTATGCTCAAGCCCGGCCCCTGGTGACCAGTGGCTGGCTTAACGCTGAAATGGGCCGGTTCAATAACGCCGTTATGCCGCTGGTGCGGCAGACCTGCTTCCAGCTCCAGCGGGATCCGCTTATGGATCAGTACTGGTCTCTGTCCAGTTTTTATTTTAACCCCGACAACGCCAATGCCCATGGTTCTTTTCGCCAGTTCTGGTTTAATACCTGCATGAACGACGTGACCATCGGCACGGCGAATTTACCGGCCAACTGGGTCGGTCGGTATCAGGATAAAAACCACGGGTTTTTTCTTATGATCGATATGACCGACAAACGGTTTTCCGGGTGGAATTTCATCGCCGGCGTCAATGAATACCGGGACTGGCCGCCCCTGGAGCAGGATGACGACCACTATTTTGAGAACGAGTACCGATAAATCAGCAGACCGCGTTTCTTCAGGCTTGTTTTTCAAAATTCAACACGGCTTCATTATCCTTGTTGATTTGCCAGTTGATGAATTTCAGCCAGTTTTCATTATCCGGCAAAGGATATTCCATTCTTCTGTGGGAATATCTGCTTTCTGTCCGGATGATGGATGACTTCAGAAACAACTCGGCGACCAGAACCATATTCTCCAGTTCATGGGCTTTTACCAATTCATGCGAATCTCCTGCTTTAAGGGCCGGGAGATCATTCTCTTTAAATTCTGTGAGTTGTTTTAATCCATGTTCAAGGCTTTCGGCGGTTTTTCGCAGGCCGATTTCTGGTTTGTGCAGAATATCCTGGAATTTTTTTATTAACGGCCAGTAGGTAAGACCGCTTCCCCGTTTCATATATTGTATGGAACGTTCAAGCGCATTCTCCACCTGGTCCCTGTGCAATACCGGCATGTCCGCCCCCCTGGCATACCGGGTGGCTGTCCGGCCTGTTTTTTCTCCGGACCACATGCCGCGGGCGGATGATATTCCTTTGATGGTGCTCATATCAAAAGACTGACTGAGGCTGGCGGCAAACAACCCGTCAATTTCATCACTCATCAGGTCGTTGTCGGTCCGGATGCATCCCTGCAGTCCGTAATATAAAACAATCTGGTTGTGCGGATAGTCTGTGGGCGCGTTCCCGGTTTCCCTCAGCCGCCTGTAGTTAAGCGCCTGCCAGGTGTTCAGGGGGCTTAAGTTTTCAAATATTCTGGAGACGATATATTTGTACACGACAGTGGTCTGGTCCAGGTAAACAGGGGCGTTCCCCCTGGCCCATTCATCGGCAAAGGCAAAAGCAATGGTATTGAAGTTTGAATTCGTGCCGTTGTTGGGATCATAATCCCACATAAAATCTTTTCCGTGTTTATTGATGAACCGGGCGCCGAACATGCCGGTCAGGTGACCGCCCTCAAGGTTATAATCCCGCGCCAGAACATCCGGGTTCAAAAATTCGAGATTCTGCAGTTTGCTGCCCGCGCGGTAGGCCAATGCGTATCCGTCGCCGGTTTGATGAGCGCTGACGTTATACCCCGGCCCGAATGTGCAGGAGCCCGTGGCCAGTATGACGGACGGCGCCTTGAAAACGATCCGGTTTCCGTTCAGCCGGTTCAAACCCACGGCGCCGTTTATCCGGCCGTTTTCCACCAGTAAATCGGTGATCATTGTTTTTGAAAAATACGTGGACACGCCCTGGGCATCAATCCTGTCCAGCAGGCACTGCACCAGTGCCCGCCCGCAGGCCCAGCCTTTATAGCGCGGATTTATGCTCAATTTGTTGTAGCGGTTTCCATCGGTCGGTATTCGAATTCCAAGCACCGGAAGCCCTTCATAGGTAACGCCCCACTTTTTCCATTTTTCCATCCGCCTGCGGGAGGTCTGCATCATGTCCCGGAGCATGTCCGGGTGACCGAGACCGCCGCTGTATCTCAGGTATTCTTTCTCACAGGCAGCAAGGTCGTCTCCTTCCAGCCAGTAAATTGTACCCGCGAGAATCATGCCGGAACCTGAAGAAACGCCCAGCCCGCCTTTGTCAACAATGGCGATCCGTTTAATGCCTTCTTCCGCCGCGGTAACCGCCGCCCATAAACCACCGAGCCCGGTGCCCACGATAACCAGGTCCGCCTCAAAAACTTCCCGGTCTTCATACGGGTAGGATTTCAAAATATTTACCGTCGGCACAGGCCGCTTGGCCGCATGGGCATGTCTTATGGGATAAGGTGCCAAGGCCGCGGCGCCTGTCATTCCCATGAATTTCAACATGTCTCTTCTTGAAATACGATTCATGGTAAACTCCCGTTAGAAGGCATCTTCATATTCCATGTCGCACGGCCACATTTTCGGTGCATAGCGGAAGGGATGCACCCAGATGGCAAATTCCGGGCAGTTAATTTCACATGTATAGCAGGACTGGCAATCCTCCGGGTATGCGACATGGGCTTTCCCGGTTTCCGGGTTCATTCTCCACACGTCTCTGGTGCAGTATTCCACGCAGGCGCCGCAACCGGTACATTTATTCTGATTAAATTTCTGAATCGTCATTTATTCAATCCTCCTGATCAATTGTGAACCGGCCACGCGATGGATCAGGTACCAGGGTAAAACAGGAAGCAGTACCAGTACGAGCTGATATGAGTTGTGATTGGCATAAAACACAGCGAGAAGCGTCGCTGCATCAGCGAGAAAACGATAATTCGCCCATCTTTTGCCAAGGGGGAGCAGGTTGATTAAGGTATAGATCAGATAAAGAATCGCAACGATAAAAAAAGTCCCGTTGGCCCATGCGAAATGGGATTGTTTGAACATGAGCGCAATCAACATATCCCGAAGTACGGAAAGCGGCCCTTCAACGATTAACGGGGCCATGATCAGATATCCAAAGGCTGCCATGCTGATCAAGGATAGAGCGAAATGCAGCCGGAAAAAGCACTTTTTCCAACTTCTCCAGTTCGGATCGTATCCGATGCTTTTGAAGTAATTCACAGCCGTTTCCTCTTATTCCCCTTTATTCAGAAAAGGCCCGATTCCTTTAATTTTTTCATAAGGGTTTTCGCCGCCCGGGCGGGATCATCACCCGGGATCATTTCGCACCGGCGTTCTCTGGCCGCCGGATATTCCAGGCCCTTGAGGCCGGCCCCGGCTTCCGGGATCCGCTCCGCGCCTACGTCCCCGGGCCCGGTTGAGGAGACGGGCTTTTTTTTGGCCTCTCTTCTTTCCTTCATGGCCGGGTACCGGAGTTCCCCCACCTCGTTGGAGACCACCACCACGCAGGGCAGGGGCGCCTTGACGACTTCATACCCGTCCGCCAGGACCCGCTCCACCAGGATCGAACCGCTGTCCGGCGTAATCTTACGGGCCATGGTGATTAGGGGAAAGTCCAGGGCCGCGGCGATCTCCGCTCCCACCTGCCCGGCGTTGGAATCCGCGGCCTGGCGGCCGGCCAGGATCAGATCGGCGTCCCCGATTTTTTCGATGGCTCTGGCCAGGACATGGGCCGTGCCCCGGGCGTTCAAGGCCATATGGTCAAGGTCAGGCCCCTCGATTTTGGCAAGCGCGTCCGCACCGGCGGCCAGGGATTTGAGCATGACCGCGTCCGGCACCCGTTTTCCGGCGGAGAGCACCGTGATTCTGGTCCCGTCCTTGTCAGCGTCCTTCATCTTCAGGGCCGCCTCCAGGGCGTTTTCATCAAACAGGGACATGACCGGCGGGATACCCCGGGGCTCCACGCGCAGGGTCTCCTGGTCGATGGCAAAAGATTCGGGGGGGCTTTCCGGATCCGGCACCTGCTTCATACAAACGACGATATGCATGGGGGTTGACTCCTTTTGTCTTGTCGTGACTATCCTGCGATTTCCGCGGCCGCCCGGGTAAGGGCTGGAACGATTTTCTCCCAGTCCCCCACGATTCCAAAATCCGCTATCTTGAAGATATTGGCGTCCTGGTTGTTGTTGATGGCGACGATCACCCTGGCGCCCGCCATGCCGGCCACGTGCTGGGTGGAGCCGGAAATACCGGTCGCGATATACAGGGACGGGGCCACGATAGCACCGGTGATGCCCACCTGGTGGACCGGGGAAATCCATCCCAGGTCACAGGGCGGGCGGCTGGCGCCCACGGCGCCGCCCAGTGCTTTGGCCAGTTCCGCCAGAACGGCAAACCCTTCCGGCCCGCCCATTCCCCGGCCGCCGGAAACGATCTTGTCCGCGCTTTCCAGCCTGGGGCCGCCGGTGGCATCAATGGAAACCTTTTCCACCACCTCGTAACGGGCCAGGGAGGGCACCAGGCTGACATCCAGGTTTTCCACCCGCCCCGACATCGCCCCGGGCTCCGGGGCTTCTGCTGCCCGGGCCCGGAAGGTGGCCACGACCGGTTCCCCGGCGAGGGCAAACTGGGCCATGACGTTCCCGGAATAAACCGGCTTGGTGAAGATAAAACCGCCGGTGTCCCTGGAAAAGCTAACGTCCACGCAGTCCGAGGCGCAGCCGGTCTTGAGGCGCGCGGCCAGCCTGGGGGCCAGGTCCAGGGCCGCCAGGGTTTCGGCCATAAAAAGCGCCCCGGGCTTGATGATGTCGCATGCCTGTGAAACCGCAGCGCACAAGAGGTCCGGATGAAGATCCGCCAGAAGATCATTGTCCACGGCCAGGACCTTGTCCGCGCCATAACAAAGCAGC
Source organism: Thermodesulfobacteriota bacterium (assembly GCA_040753795.1). Lineage (NCBI taxonomy): Bacteria > Pseudomonadati > Thermodesulfobacteriota > Thermodesulfobacteriota bacterium. Next base: position 182,446 of record JBFMDX010000008.1, on the reverse strand, counting down.
TCATTGGCCGCCGTCAAAACGCCTTTTCCACAGACCAGAACGGCCAGGGATGTGCCACTTTCCCTGGCCGCCTTTCGGCCCATGGCCAGGGCCTCCAGGGACAGCGCGAGAACTTTCCCGCCTGAACTTTCCGCCAAAACCAAAATGGGTGACACCATTATCCACTCCTTTAATCAGAGGAAATATAAAACTTGGAATCCGACAGATCGTTCGGGTCCAGGGCTTTCTTTATTCTGCGCTGCCAGATGTGGTAGTTGCTCATGGCAGGCCCGAGAATATCATGCACCTCTCCCCCCTTGAAAAAGGCGAACCCGCCGCCGCCAAGCGTATGCTCCAGGGTGGCATCTGCACATGCCTTGGCATAATCATCCACCTGCCGGCCCATTTCAGGATCGCGGTGATCATAGAACCACAACTCCTCGCTATGGCCGAAAAGTCCGTTTTCATAAATCAGGGCCCATGGGTTATCAGCAAGGTCATCAAAACATGCTTTGCTGGCGATGAACTGCCGTTTTATCTCTTCACCGATCCTGGCCTGTTCCATGCAGTTGTCAAAGGCCTCGTCTCCCCCAAATGTCGAGAAGAAATTACCCCCCATCCTGAATACGACAGGCGGCAAACTCACTCTGACAAAACTCCAGTACATGAGAGAATGTAAGGGGGCTGGAGCATCAAGGACGATCCCGCCATGATCGTCCACAATCTTTTCAAGGCACTGGCTCTGATACTGGTAATCCAGATCGGAGGTCGCAGCGATCGTGAACATGAACTGGTGCCTGCATGCGTCCAGGATCTTTTTTACGTTCATCGAGGCGTGAATCTTGCGCAACATTCGCGGCATCATCGCGCCCAACATTAGAGCAACGGAATTTTTGCACTGTAAAAATCCGATCTCCGCTTCTCCTACTTTAAACAGCGCGTCCGCATAGCTCCGGGCGTCGGGGAAAGCACATAAGGTGATCCTGAAGTTGTCCGGTTTCTCGACGACCAGATCCTGGAGGCGACCTTTGACCGCTGTTTCTTTGGGCCCGGCCCAGTGGAAGAGCTTCATGGACATCTTGGTGAACACCCCCAGGCCGCCGTCCGCACCGGCCCATCCGCGCATGATGCCTCTCATGCTCGGCCCGGGGCCGTCGGCCGAAAACCAGCGGCTCCCCGCTGATTCACTGATTGACCCGCACGTTCCCAGTTTAAGGACCTCGCCTGAAGGAAGGACCCACTCGACCCCCAGAATATTACGTGAACTGGTTGACGTGGATATCCCCGACCATCCCATGCCGCAGTGGGAAGTGGCGTTGGCCAGGGGTGAACAAACGCTGCCCGCGCCGTGAATGTGGATGTTAAAGCCCCGCTTCATGGCTTCCGCCTGAATCTCGGCGCAGTTGACGTATGGTTCGACCACCACGTAGCGGTTTTTTTCGTCCCATTCCAATATCTTGTTCATGCGCCGTAGATCGATCTGCACCACGTTGTCATAACCGGCCCCGCCGTGGGCGCCCCAGCCGGTGCTGTGGGCTTTGTAACGAAGTCCGTGTTGGATACAGATTTTGACAATCGCCTGGACTTCTTCAGTGCTTGACGGCAAAGTCACGGCCAGGGGCCGATTTATCCAGCACCCCGGTTCGGTTTTGTGAAAGGGCTGCATGGCGTAACCATCGCAAATGACCGGGTCCGTGGAAAAATTCTCGTCCCCCAGGGCCTCCCTGAACCGGGAAACCGCCTCGTCCGGAATGGTTTTTGTAGAAATCGGAAATGTCATGATATTACCTCCCCTTTTATCGAGCGTGCCACAAGCTCGGTGACGTCTAATACTTCAATCCCGGCACCCATTGATTCGGCGGCATCGCGCAAATTTCTTTCACACCACGGGCAGCTTGTGGCCAGGGCATCCGCACCGGTTGTCAGGGCTTCCTCGATTCGCTCCCTGGCCGCGAAATCGGACAATTCCTGGTCGGCTTCCCACACCCCGCCTCCGGCGCCGCAGCACCAGGAATACTCCCGGATGCGTTCCATCTCCACCAGCCGAATGCCCGGGATGGATCGAAGAAGATCGCGGGGGGCGTCATAAACCCCTTTTCTTCCGTCGCGTTTGCGCGAGGCCGGCCGCAGAAGTTTGTTGCCCTCCCAGGGCCCGGCATAAGGCTCGCTTCGCCGGCCGAGATGGCAGGGATCGTGATAGGTGATTTTTCTGTCCACCCTGTTTTTGAAATTGATTTTTCCGTTTGCCGCAAGTGCCTTCAGATACTCGGAGATGTGCATGACCTGAACACCCAGGTCAACGCCCATACGTCGATAGGCGTACTTGAAGGCGCCATAGCAGTCGGCACAGGGCGTGAGGAGAACTTTAGCGCCGGAAGACTTCACCCGGACCGCCATGTCCTCGGCAAAATTTTTGCCATCCCCCCGGAAGCCCAGGCCAAAGGCGCGGCCGCCGCAACAGGATTCCGCTTTTCCCGCGACCCCCAGGTCAACGCCCGCGTCCCGGATCAGCGTTGCCGCCCCCCGGATGACGCCCAGCAGGTCCTCGTCATAAGAAAACCGGCACCCGGCGTGAAACAGGACATCCACCTTTTGCGCGTTGGCGTCCTTTAAGCCGAGCCCTTCAGCCCAATCGCCGCGGGCGTTTTTGGGTTCTCCGAAGACATTGTTCTCCCGTTTCAGGTCATCGATCATCATCTGGTGCTCGGCGAAAAACTGGCCGTTTTCCACGCACGTCGCCCGGATCTCCTCGATCACTTCGGCAATGTCGATGTCGTCGCGGTAAACCTTGCAGTTGGCGTCGCAGGCGCCGCAAAGCGTGCACTTGTAAGCCACGTCCGCGACGGAATCGTTCATCTCTATTCTGTTGTCCAGGAGCGAAAGTCCCAGCATGAGCTTGCCGCTGCCGGCGAAACTGTGAAAATGGTAGCGGGATATGGACGGGCAGACCTGAGAGAACCGGTGGCTTTTCATCTGGCTCATGGGCACCCATTTGCATGACGAGCACCGCGAACAGCCCTCCATGTCCCGGCGATATGCTTCCAATGCCATAATAACCCTCCTACAGGCAGATCCTGCCCTGGTTGAAGACGTGATGGGGATCGAGGATGTCCTTGACCGTTTTGATGGCCGCGACGGTATCCGGACACCGGGAATACGCCAATTCTGCCCACGGGCCATAAGGCCGGCTGAAAAAAGCGCCTTTTTCAAACATGACTTTGCCTGCTTCGTCAAAAAGATCCTGGGCGCGTTTTTTGTCGTCGGCGTCTTTGGGATCAAAGGGAAGCATGAACTCCAGATGGCAGTTCCGGCCCTGCTGCACCGGCTGAACGTATACGCCCATGTCCTCGGCAGGATACCCGTGGGCGTCCGCCAGTTCGCCCATTGCTTCCAGGAAAACGGGCACGCCATCCATGGTGGTGAGGAAAAAGACCTCCGCGTGCGCCCCTTTGAGGCGGTCTTTCCACCAGGGCTCCGGGCTTGGTTCATCAAGCATTCGGGCAAGGGAATCTCCTCTTGCGCCGTTAAGATCGGGCACCGTTTTTAAGTCCAGTTTATTCGCCAGGGCCGCGATGTCCCGCTCCTGCTGGCGGACCCGCAGCTCCGGAAATATCTCGTAACCGGCGACGCAATAAAACAGGATCCAGGGCGGAAGTTTTTTCGCCAATCCTTCAATTTTAGCCTTGTCTTTTTCGAGAATGCCGGCCATCGCCTGGGCATTTAAGAGAAACAGCTCGTCTCCCAGGCGACGCTGGGTCATGGCATAGGCCAGATCGATCAGGGTCTCGATTCGCGGGGAGGTGACGAAATACCCCTTGCGGATAGCGGGCAAAACCTCAAGCTTGACGCTGGACCAGGTGACGATGCCCATGGTGCCCTGGGCCCCCTGGATCACGCGCACCAGGTCGGTCTGGGCCGGCCCCATGGGATTTTTCTGTGAGGCCCCTGATTTCCACTGTTCCTCAAGGGATCCGGGCCCGGCGGCGCCGCCGGTGCGGAACATGTCACCAGTGCCGAAAATCGTCTCCACGCACAGCATGGGGTCGGTCATGTCCCAGTGATACTTGGGTATGGTGATGGGTTCCCTTTCCAGATAGGCGGCCACCACGGACTTGGAGGCCCGGGGCAGAAGCGGCAGGAGCGCTTTCATCCCCAGCTTTTTCGCCTCGGCCTGCAGGGTCCCGAAACGAACCCCGGGCTCGACGATGGCCACCTTGTTTCTGCGGTTGATGCGGTTGATGCGGTCCATTTTGCCCATATCCACGACCACCGAGGGAATGTCCGCCGGAACGCGGCAACCCCTCTGAGACCTGGGCGAACCGCTGGAGCACGGAATCAGGTTGGCGCCGGTTTCAACCGCCGCCCGCACAACTGCGGCCACCTGGTCGGTGGTTTTGGGCTCGACCGCGCACAGGGGCGTTTGTCCGGCGACAAAAGCGCCGCCATGGGCATATTCGGAAAGTTTGTCCGGATTTTCATGAAAACGATCCGGCCCTACGGCAATCTTTAAAGCCGTCTTGATTTGCATTCCATTTTTCATCAGGACACCTCCCCGGGCCGGGCCGCGTTTTTCATGGCGTCCGCGAAAAACAGGCGGTACCTGCACTTAACGTATTCCAGCACCCGGGTCCTTATTATGGGCCGATCCAGCGCGAAGGCAGCCATCTTCATCAGCGCGGGCCTGGCTGCCAGCCGGACCAGGAAGGGGTTGGCGCGCCCCAGGGTTTGTTCCAGAGGGGCCGGGTCGGACTGGTCCAGGCAATCGAACATTTCATAAGGACCGATCCCAAGTTCCTGAAACACGGCCTCAAGCGCCTGTTCCATAATGGAAATGATTTTCCGCATGAGGCCAGTTGTGTAGGCCATGCGGGTAATCCGGAAATAATCGGAAGCTTCCAACGGCATTTTTTGTCCTCCTTTGTGAGTTTTTTCGACATGATACTCACCTGAGCATTATCCATGCCATAAGAATAAATAATATTAAAACAATTAGTTATGTTTTTGACTGGTTTTTTGATTCTAAATATCGTAGTCTAGGTTGAGAAATATCGTATTTCTATTATATAGGGTAAGCATAGACAGGAACTCGCAAGACATGAAAAACGAACCGAATAAATTACTGGATCAGGTCAGGCAGCGTATTTTCGATGAAAACAATCTTCAGGGAGCGTTGTCTGATATTTTCCATTTTATTTCAAAATTCGCCCCGGTATGGAAAATGGGCTGGCTCCAATTTCATTATGATTTTCAGTTGGTGCGGTTTATCGCCCAGGCCCTGGATACCGGCGGGGAAATCACCAATTTCATGTATGATACCCCCAGAGAGGTAATGGACTTTATCTGCAGCGGGGCCAACCCGGACATAAAAATTGTCAATGATCCCGAAAAAGACCCCGTCGGTATCGAGCTGTCGAAACGTGCCAAATCTGTTGATCATTCATCCCTGATCATTAATTTTAAAAACGCCGCCGGTGTTTATGCATCCGTGATGATCATTGCGGAAGGAAAGGACAAATTCACCGAAGAACATTCACGCCGGCTAGTTACGGTGAAAGAGCCTCTGCAACTGGTTTTAGACACCCTGATCAAGGACCACGAAAAGAAGAATCTGCACCCGGCCCAAAAAGAACCCGTGGATGACAAAAACGAATTTTTCCGCCAGGTCACCCGGCGATTATGCGGCCATCTTGACCTGCAGACCGGCGTAACTCATTGCCTTCAATATCTCAGCCGGTTTCTGCCCGCTGACGGGCTCCATGTCAGGCAGACGGAGCCTGGATTGCTTTCCGAGCGCGGACTGGCCGAAAGCTACGGCTTTTTTTTCCCCAAGTCAGAAACCCTTCTCCCCATGATCACTGAAGATTCACCATTCATTGAAAGCGGAGAACTTCTGAGAACACACATTATCAATCAGCCCGAACGCTACCCTCTGGCGCAAACCCTTTCTTCTTTTTTCGGAGATGACACGTCTTATATTTATATGCCCCTCATCCATAAACAAACCCGGATTGGCATCGCGGTGCTGGGCCTGGAAGGCAGGAATCGTTATACAGAAGAGGACATGAAGCTTTTCGAAATGCTCCACGACCCATTCGTTCTGGCGCTTTCAAACAATATCAAACACCGTGAAGTGATCCGCCTTAAGAACATCATTGAATCTGAAAAAAAAGACCTGCAGGAAGAATTACGCGATACAAGGAGCCAGACGATTATCGGTGCCGGCTCAGGCTTAAAAGGCGTTCTTGAGAACGCCCGCCTCGTGGCCGCGCAGGAAAGCCCGGTCCTGCTGACCGGAGAAACCGGTGCGGGAAAGGAGGTGGTGGCCGATTTCATTCACCGGAATTCTTCCCGCAAAGACGGCCCCCTGATCATGGTCAACTGCGGGGCCATCCCGGATACACTGGTGGACAGTGAACTTTTCGGCCATGAAAAGGGGGCGTTCACCGGCGCGGCCAGCCGGAAGAAAGGCCGGTTTGAAAGGGCCAACGGCGGCACCATTTTTTTAGACGAAATCGGGGAACTGCCGCCGCAGGTCCAGGTCCGCCTGCTCCGGGTGCTTCAGAACAAAGTGATTGAGCGGGTCGGCGGTATGGATACCATACCGGTTGATATCCGCATCATCGCCGCCACCCACCGCAACCTCGAGGAAATGGTGGCCAAAGGCCGGTTCCGGGAAGACCTGTGGTTCCGCTTGAATGTGTTTCCCTTGCGGATCCCCCCCCTGCGCGCCAGACGATCGGATATACCGGCCCTGGTGGATCATTTCATTGAAAAAAAATCCCGGGAGTTGAATCTCTATGAAAAGCCGTCCCTGTCGCCGGGAGCCATGAAGAGATTGACCGCTTACGACTGGCCGGGAAATGTCCGGGAACTGGAAAACGTCATCGAAAGGGAATTGATCCTGAGCAAGGGCAAGCCGCTGACGTTTCAGCATGTCATCCAGCAGCCGGCTGCGGACAACACTCCGGGAAGCGGCATCGAGGATGACGGCTTCCCGGATCTGGATGAAGTCAATATCCGGCACATCAAAAAGGCCCTGGCCCTTTCCCATGGTAAAGTCGGGGGGCCGGGCGGCGCCGCCGAACTGCTGAACGTAAAACCCAACACGCTTCGCAGCAGAATGAAAAAACTGGGCATTCCGTATGGCTGGAAGCGATAGGATTATGGGCAGGCAAAATTATTTATGAATGCCCCCGGAATTATAGCAGCGTTTTTATATGTGATTCCGGCTGATCAATTTCGGGGGGACATTACAGTTTTTCTCCCAGGATACATATCCGGGCTGCCAGTTTTTGTTCCGCATTGACAACGTGGGAACAGCAAGCCTTATGATGGGCATAGCCATCCTTGGGGTAGATGTCTGGGAGTAGACAAACCGATGGTTGTGACCATGAATAAACGAATGAAACCGGAACGGCTTCAGCAACATCTTTTCAAGCCGGCCTCTTTTTCCCATGCCGTGATGCATATCGCCGGATTCCCTCCATATGCTCCGGTGGGTGACCAGATGAAGTTTACAGCCTTTTGCATCTAAATCCGACAATACGGATGCGGCCCAGGAGATCTGTTTTTTGCTGATCCGGTTATTGCCCAGCAGCCCGAGTTTTTCCAGTTCCCCTCTATGTGTACTGCGGAGGGTCACAAAAATATTTTCCTGAAACTTAAAAATGGCGTCATAATCATTAACGGCCACAACCTCATCCTGTTTGAAAATGGGGGACAGCAAGTTTCGACACCAGGCCCGGGCTTTATTGTTCACCTTCAGATATTCTGCCATCCAGTTCCCGAAATCATGGTTCCCGGGCGTGAAGACAAGTTTCATTCCTCCATCAAGCAATTGCAGGATAAACGTCTCTGCCGCCTTAAATTCGTCTTTCGTGGCATTCTGGGTAATATCACCCACGATGATCACCAGTCTGTCCGGATTGATGTCCGGGTTTAAGGCATCACTTACAAATGAAGCCACATCTTCATCTCGATTGGCGCCAAAGTGAATATCCGATACAAAAAGCATATGTGCATCCTCTCATATTTTTTTTGGATTTTAAAATGGTCAATGGAAATGCTGCGGAGGAAGACGGGTAAGGATAAAGAAGGCAATAGCAGGCCTGCCCTTTTTACTCCCCGAACTCCCGGTAGAGATCAGGAAGTATTTGCGCGAGATGGTTATATTCCTGGGCGCAGTGAAGTGCCATTTGATAAGGCGTGTTGCGGGGAATGACCAGCTGTTTATTAAAACCGCTTTGATGTTTTCCAGCCATAGGAGATTCCCAGTTTGTCCATGCGGTGACGGAGGGTGCCGGGTTTAACCTTCAGCAGTTCCGCGGCGCCGCCGGGGCCGTTGATCTTGCCTTCAGTAAGGGCCAGGACGTTTCTGATATGACGGGCAAAGGCCTTGTCCATTTCCAGAACGTCCTCTTCCGGAACGGATTGATCTTGCGAATGACCGTCCGGCGGCCGGGGCACGATGTGCTCAAACGCGAGCGTCCCGCCTTTTTTCAGGATCAGTTCCCGTTCAATGACGTTTTCCAGTTCACGGATATTGCCCGGCCAACTATAGGAGATCAACCGTTCCAGGGCTTCGGCCGGCAGAGAGGGGTTGACCTGGAGCGTCATTTCACGTGATTTCTTCTCAACAAAATAATCCACCAGGGCCGGGATGTCCGACCGCCTCACTCTCAAAGGGGGGATGTGGATGGGAAAGACGTTCAGCCGGAACCACAGGTCTTCCCGGAATTTTCCGGCGGCGACCATTTCCTCCAGGTTGCGGTGAGTGGCGGCAATGATGCGGATATCCACGGGAATGGGCTCCGTGCCCCCCACCCGTTCGATGAGTTTATTCTGCAGCACCCGCAGCATGCGGACCTGGGCCGGGAGGGGCAGCTCGGCGACTTCATCCAGAAAAATCGTCCCCCCGTTGGCCCTTTCAAAGCGTCCTTTATTCTGACTGTCCGCGCCGGTAAACGCCCCCTTTTCATGGCCGAACAGTTCGCTGTCAACCAGCGTGTCCGGAATGGCCCCGCAATTCACTTTAATCAAAGGGCCGTTTCTTCGCGAAGATTGCCGGTGGATGAAATTGGCGATGATTTCCTTGCCGGAACCGGTTTCCCCTGTCAGCAATACCGGGCTGTCCCGGCCGGCCACGACCCGGGCACTGGCCATGACGCCTCTCAAGCCGGTGGTGCCGCCGATAATGGTGGTCTCCCTGGAGGAATGCAATTCCTCCTGAAGGTTTTTCTTCTCGTCTTCGATGATGTTCTTCAGCCGGATGACTTCCCGGTGCTTGATATGGTTTGAAAGGGCCAGGGAAAACGGGTCATGGAGCATGGAAAACAGCGCCCTCTGCTCCTCGGAAAAAGCGTCTCTGCCTTCCGTGACGAGGTTGGCCAGGCCCAGCGGCATCCGCTTATGGGAAAGATACATGGTAATCGCCGACCAGTTGGTCCCGAATGTTTTTACCGTGCGGTTCAGGGTGGGGTCGCGTTCCGGGCGATTGGTGATCACGGTTCTGGGGGCGGCTGTTTTTTCCGCGGGGCTGAGTTTCTCCGTGCCACGGGCGATCATGCCGGGATCGAAGTAGTTGAAAAAATGGGTCGGCCCGACCCCAATAATATCCGTATCGCCCTCCTGGTGATGCTTGTGGACGGACAGCATTGAAGCAGGAAAGAACCGGCTGAGGTATTGGAAGCAATGCCGGACACCGACCTCCATGTCAAGGTGACCGCATAACCGCCGGGTGACCTGGCGGAAAAATTCATATTTGTCTTCCACCGTCTCTTTCTGATCAAGGCCGCCGGGCCTGTTCTCATGGTCCCTGACCACAGCGTTCAGAAGCCATTTGTGCGCGTCATAGAAACCCGAGAGAAAAACGGAATGTTTTTCCGCATATCGGTGTTTGCCGGTAACCGTAAAAAATATGGCGCCGTAACGGACGGCCTGTCCCTTGATGGGCATGCCGATCAGCGACCAGTCCTTGAAACCGGACCGCGCGATAATATTCAGCCCGACCGGATCTGTTTCCGGTTCATTGATCATGTAAATGGCGGGCATGTCCTCCGATTGCAGGACAGCCAGGAGGTCGCCGGGCGCCGGAACGATAAAATCCGTTTTCTCGCCTCCCGTTGCACTGGCCTGGGCGATGATTCTCATGTGTTCCCGGCCAAGGTCAAACAGGGCCAGGCTCATCCGTTCCGCGGGAAGATGGTTTTGAAGATAATCGTAATACGCGTAAACCGCTTCGTAGATATCTCCCTCTGGCTCAGCGGCACGTTCTTTGATCTGGTTTAAAACCGTATCGGCTTCGTTTCTCATGGTTTATTCCGCAAATGGTTCCGCTTTTTCAGGCCGTACGGGATGCCGAGCTTTTTCATCCTGTTCCGGAGCGTGTTGGGCTGTATGTTCAGCAGTTCCGCTGCTCCGCCCGGACCGTTTATTTTTCCGTTGCACATGGTCAGGATCTTTTTAACGTGCCGGGCGAAAAATTCATCCAGCCCCAGAACATTATTTTTTGAAATTGTATTGTCCGGAGACTTGTTGCCTGACAGTCGGGGGTTGATATTCTCAAATGTCAGCGCCTCCCCCCCGCTGAGGATCAATTCTCTTTCAACCACATTTTCAAGTTCGCGGACATTGCCCGGCCAGTCATAAGCGGCCAACCGTTCCATGGCATCGGCAGACAGGGACGGCCTGGTATGGAGCTTCAGGCCAAGTGACTTTTTTTCAATAAAATAATCCACCAGGGCCGGGATATCCGACCGCCTTGACCGCAACGGCGGAATCCGGATGGGGAAGACATTCAGGCGAAACCACAGGTCTTCCCGGAACTTCCCGGCAGCGACCAGCTCTTCAAGATCGCGGTGGGTGGCGGCAATGACACGGATATCCACTGATACGGGCGCTGTTCCCCCGACCCGTTCGATCACTCTGTGCTGCAGCACCCGGAGCAGGCGGACCTGGACCGGCAGAGGGAGTTCCGCGATTTCATCCAGAAAGATCGTCCCCCCGTGGGCCCTTTCAAAGCGTCCCTTTTTCCGGGTGTCCGCGCCGGTGAAGGACCCCTTTTCATGACCGAACAGTTCGCTGTCAACCAGCGTGTCCGGTATGGCACCGCAGTTGACCTTGATGAAGGGACCGTTTTTGCGTAACGAATTGCGGTGGATGAAATTGGCGATGATCTCCTTGCCGGCGCCGGTTTCACCGGTCAGCAATACCGGGCTGCCCTGATCGGCCACCAGGCGGGCATGCTCCATGACACCCGCCAGGCCCAGGCTGCCGCCGACGATCGTATCCGCCGCATGGTAGTGCAGTTCTTCGGCCAGGTCCTTTTTCTCTTCTTCGATCAGGTTCTTCAGCCGGATCATTTCACGGTGTTTGATATTGTTTGAGAGGGCCAGGACAAAGGGATCGTGAAGCAGCCCGAACAGCTGCATGTGTTCTTCCCGGTAACGGTCCTTTCCTTCCAGCCCCAGTACGGCTACCCCGATGGCCTTTTTATGGTGCATAAGGGGCATGGAGATACACGATATTTCATGGCCGAACATCTGCGTGTAGGGCTGCATGGAGACAGACTGTTCCGGCCGGTTGATGATGCGCAGCCTCGGGGTTCTCCGCCGGTCAGCAGGATGGCGTTCCCTGGTTAGCAAGGGAATCAGGGTCCCGGACTTTTGATGAAATACGCCGAAGCTTTCCGCGAGAACCCGCTCGGACTGCAGTTCCGGTTCCAGCTGTCTGACGATTAAACCATCAGCCGGCAGAAAACGGCTGAGGTATTGAAGGCACTGGGTGACACCGGTTTCCAGATCAAGGTTACCGCATAATCGCAGGGTGACCTGGCGGAAAAATTCATTTTTGTCTTCAACCGGCTCTTTTAAGGTGGGGTCAGGGATTTTCTTTTCATTATCCGTAACGAGGATATCGGTAATTTTTTTAAGACGCGCCGCAAAAGACATGAGCGGGCGGGTATGCTCTGGCCTGTACCTGTCTTTTCCGTCCGCATAGATCGCTACCGAGGATAACGTATCCGCGCGGTTGTGGAAATTGATGAACATGGCCGACCAGTCAAACAGTTTGGCGCGCCGGGAGACCTCTTTTCCGACGGGATCGATTTCCGGTTGATTCATGATGTGGATTTCAGGCAGGGCGTCGCTGTTCAAAAACTCCACGATCTGGGCGGGGACATCGTACATGAAATTGGTTTTTTCGCCGCCCGTTTCAGAAACCTGGGCGATGATCCGTATCATCTTCAGGTCATAGTGGGTCTGAACCCAATGAATTTTATCGACCGGAATCCGGCTTGAAATCGATCTGAAAATATCATTCAGCTCTTCCTGAAGATCAGCTTCATCAGGAAGCGTTTTCTTGTCTGTCTGTAATTCAGCGTTCAATCGGGTATTCATTTTTTTGCCTCTTTATCGTGTTACATCATAGGGCAGATTTTCCGTATTTGGCAACCAAGAATCCGCATTTGGTAAAACAAAGCCGCTTATTATTATAAACCTTTGAATGTTTTGGTTAATTATTATGGCACGATTAATGCTCTGCAAGGCGCAACAACTTACGGATGGGCGTTTGTTGAGGCCCCCGATCATCTGGATATACCGGCTGAGTCGTAATTTAAGAAATATGAAAATTAACAGAGGAGGAACAGGATGAAATATCTGGACTTAAAGAAAGACGGCAACGTCTTTGTGATCACGTTAATTGACGGTGAGAATAAAAACACCTTTCGCAGCGAAGCGCTGGTTGAATACAATCAGATCTTTGATGAAATTGAAGGCTCCCCGGGCAACGCTTCCATGGTCATCACCAGCAGTGACCCCAAATTTTTTTCCAACGGCATCAATCTCCAGTGGTTTTCCTCTGTCAGTGTTGAGGAACGGAATGATTTTTTATACCAGGTCAAGATGACCCTGTTACGGGCGTCAACCCTTAACCTTCCGACCATTGCCTGCATCACGGGCCACGCCTATGCCATGGGCGCCATCATGGCAAGTTCGATGGATTTCCGGATAATGCGCGCGGACCGTAGCCGTTTCTGCTTTCCGGAAGCCACCTATGGCATGCCCCTGGACGACCCCCTGATTGCCCTGATCAACAACCTGTCCAGCCCGGCCGCTGTCAATGAAATGGTTCTTTCAGGAAAAGCCCTTACCGGGGAAGAGTGCCTTGAAAAAGGCCTTGTTCATTCCATTTACCCGGAATCTGAGCTTTTTGAAAAGGCCATGGCGTTTGCCCGGGACATGGCCTCAAAGGAACGAAGCAACTACGCGCTGATCAAGAACAACCTGAAAAAATCACTCAAGGACATGTATAACAACTGGTGTATGGATGCCCCTTCAAAACCTTCATTGAGTATGGCTTCTTAGAACAATTTGCCGGGTTAGTCCGTATATTTCATCAGCTTTTACACCACGGAAGACGTCCATGAAAAACGCACATTACCGGAGTACCGGCCTATACCTTTTCTGTTTTTTAATCCTGTTGAGCCATTTTGCCCTGACGTTTAACGCTTCAGCAAAAGAGTTGTCACCCGAAGACATGCAGCGAACAACAGAAGAAACCATGACGGCGATAATGACCGGCCAGGAATTCGGCCCGGGCCTGACAAACGAACAACAGGCCCTGAGAGGCTTGCTTGAAAGGGGAGTGATCACCAGCGCCCAGCTCGAGTCCATGGTGGAAAAGACGATGTTGCCTTTGCTCAATCGCCACAAAACGTCACGATATGTTCTCCTGGAAGCCGGAGAACGGGTAAATACGTCGTTTGCTCCTTATATAAACTGGGAAAGGTGCAGAGAAATTGCCTGGAAGGCAGGCGCGAGCATTGTTCCTGATGGCGAGGAAGTGCTGCTGAAAATCGGGACCCTGGCTCCGCCCGGAACACCATGGCTGACCATCCCCGATACGGTTCTGTTTCCCCGGATTGCCAGGTTAAGCGACAACAAGTTCATCGTAAAAATTTTTGGCGGCGGCGTTATGGGTGAGGATACGGATATCTTGAGAAAAATGGACATCGGCCAACTCGACGGCTGCGGCTGCACCGCACTTGGGCTTCTGGCTTCAGGGCCCGATATTTCCGTGTTCCTGCTGCCGGGGCTGTTCAGTAATTACGAAGAAATAGACTATATCAGGGAAAAGTTCAGAAAACGTATCGACGAGGCTTTTGAGAAAAGAGGGTATATCCTTGGCGCTTTCATTGATACGGGCTTTTTTTATATCTTCTCCAGAGAAAAAATAAAAGGCCTGGATGATTTGAAGAAACAAAGTTTCATCAACTGGTTCGGCGAGATGGAGACCGCCCTGTATGATGAACTCGGGATTACTTCCACGCCGGTTTCGGTACCCGAAACGATATCGGCCATAAGCACCGGACTGGCCAACGCCAATATGGCGCCCCCGGCCTGGATGCTCGGGATGCAGGCCTATCAGTACGTAAACTATTATATCAAAACACCGGTGCTGTATTCACCCGGGGTCATTGTTATCAGTGCCCAGACGAAAGAGCGGATCCGCAAGCGTTTTGCAACAACCGAAACTTTTGCCTTCAACGTTCAGGAAATGTTGATTTATGAAGTTTCCACCATTGAAAATGATTGGAAAAAGTTGAGCCGGAATTATGAAGAAAAATGCCTGCAGGCATTTGAACAGCGATGCGGCATCAAAGCCGTCGAGCTCTCGGTCGAAGACCAGAAGACGTTAAAACAGGCATCCCTGAACGTTCATGAAAAACTGGCCGGCAAGCTTTATCCCCGCGACCTGATGGATGACATAACCAAGGCGCTCGCGCAATACCGGTCTCAAAAGTAACCCAGCGGAGAACTTTTTCTGAAGATCTGTTTCACCGGTGTGGCCTCGTTATATTATGGATTAAGAATTGTGGCACGATTGGTGCCATACCGCGGAAAACTATTGAGGGGCCCTATTACCATAAAAGGCATTTTGAACAAACGTCATTTATTCAAGAGGAAGAGAAAGAAATAGGCAAGAAGGACAACTGAATGGAGAAACAAAAAAAGGAGTCACGATGTTATTGCTTAACCCGAAGAAGTATCAAGACAGAAAATATCCTGATGAGCGTTCCAGAGAGATTATGCTCAAGACCATCGCGTTTTTTGAAAACAAGGGTCTTAAGAAAATGAAGGAAGACACCTACGCTGCCGATTTTACCTATGACTTTGCGGCGTTTGTAAAAAAGGAGAGAATTTTTGAGACCCTTTTCCTGCCCAAGGGCTATGGCGATAATGACCAGTATTACAGTACGTACCGGATGTTTGAGTTTTCGGAGATATGCGGATTTTACGGCGCCGCCTACTGGTACATGTACCATGTTTCCACGCTCGGGCTGGACCCTGTTTTTCTGGGAGATAATGAAGACGCCAAGCGAAAAGCGGTTGCAACCCTGCGCGAAAACCCCCTTTGCGCCTTCGGCCTGTCTGAAAAAGAGCATGGCGCCGATATCTATTCCACGGAAATGAAGCTTTACCCCCAGAAGGACGGCACCTATCTGGCCCGGGGCACCAAGTATTATATCGGCAACGGCAATGAGGCTTCGATCATTACGGTGTTCGGGAAAATGGCGGATACGGGTGATTATGTCTTTTTCGTCGTCGACTCCCATCATGAGAAGTTCGAGTGTGTGCGGAATGTCATCTATGCCCAGAACTATGTGTCTGAATTTATCCTGCACGACTACCCCGTAACCGACGCGGACATTACTTCCCGTGGGCCCAAGGCATGGGATGACATGCTCAACACGATCAATATATGCAAGTTCAACATCGGGTCCGGGGCCATCGGTATCGTCACGCATTCTTTTTATGAGGCCCTGAACCATGCCGCCCATCGGAACGTGTATGGTAAATTCGTCACTGAATTCGCCCATGTGAAACGGCTTTTCATGGATTCCTACTGCCGGCTGGCCGCCATGAAGCTTTTCGGCTTGCGCGCGACTGATTACATGCGGGTGGCAAGCCCTGAAGATAAACGATACCTGCTTTACAACCCGGTGATGAAAATGAAGGTGGCCATACAGGGCGAAGAGGTCCATGAGATGCTGTGGGACATCATCGCGGCCAAGGGGTTTGAAAAAGACAACTATTTTTCACAGGCGGTAATTGAGTTAAGAGGTTTCCCGAAACTGGAAGGGACCCGGCATGTCAATATGGCGCTCATCGCCAAACTGATGCCGAACTATTTTTTCAATCCCGGCAAGTTTCCTGAGGTGGGCAGAATCACTGGCGCTGAAAACGACGATTTTCTTTTCCATCAGGGGCGCACCCGCGGATACGGCAAAACCCAGTTCCATGATTACCATATTGCCTATAACGCCGTTGATCTGCCGAACGTTAACGTGTTTAAAGAGCAGATCAAAACCTTTGCCGATTTCCTGATGATATCGGGCATGGAAATAGCCGACCAGATGATCAATGATTTTGATTTTCTGCTGGGCGTAGGCGAGATATTTACCCTGGTGGTTTACGGCCAGCTGATCATCGAAAGCGCCAGGATGGAGAAGGTCGAGGATGATCTGCTGGATTCCATCTTCAATGTTTTCGTGCGTGATTTTTCCCGGTATGCCCTGGATATTTACGGCAAGGCCACTTCAACGGAAGCGCAGAAGGAACAGTGCCTGAAAATGATCAAGAGCCCGGTCGCGGATAAAGAACAATTCGATCGTGTTTTGAAAACGCATGTTTACTCCCTTGTGGATGAGTATATAATGAACCCATAAGATCTCTTCAAATTTTAAAGGGGCGGGGGCTTGTCCCCGCCCCCTTCTTTTGGATTTAGTCCATATCGCCGGGTGGGACCAGACCCAGGCGCAAAATAAACAGGGCCGGCAAAGAGGCGCCTGTCTTCTCCTGCTGCGACGACAATCTGAAAAAACCGGGTGGACAGCCGTCCGGACATAGGCGGCCATTATTGTGGCCGGTCTCATCAGTCAGCAGTAGGGAAAGCCGGGTACGCGCTTCAGGGGCGGCGACCGTCTTGACCTGGTCCTTTATCAACAGCAAACAAAAAAGGGAGGTCGTATGAAGAAGTCATTATGCGCGTTGATCGGCTTAATCACTGTTTCAGCCCTATTTATTGTAAACACCGGCGAGTCGAGAGGCGCCTCAAACATCATTACGGTCAGGGCCGATACCTGGCCCCCGTATAATGATGACCCGACATCCACCCTTCCCGGCTCGATGGTAGAAATCATTAAAACCATTTACCAAAAGGCAGGGTATGAAGTTGATTATCAGGTCATGCCATGGGCCAGAAGTGTCATGGCGGTGGAACAGGGCACATTTGACGCGATTATCGGCGCGACGACAGAGTGTCCCGGGTGTATAACCCCCAAGGAATCCATCGGCGAAATGATCAATCATTTTTATGTAAAAAAAGGCAGCAATTGGAGATATACCGGTCCTGATTCATTAAAAACGGTTTCGGTGGGCGTTATCGCTGACTATTCTTATACCGATGATTTTGACGCCTACATGGAGAAGAATAAGAATGATCCTAAAAAAATTGATGTGATGTATGCTGATGAACCCCTGCAGAAGAACATTAAGAAACTGCTGGCGGGAAGGCTTGACACGGTCATTGAAAACACACTTGTTTTCCCCTGGACAGTCAAAGCCATGGGGCTCAAAGAAAGTGATTTTGAAGACGCCGGCGAACTTGAGAACAGTAAACTCGAACTTTTCATAAAGTTTTCTCCTCATCAAGAGGCCTCACAGGCCTATGCCGATATTTTTGATAAAGGAATGAAAGAATTAAGATCGTCGGGTGAGTTAAAGGAGATTCTGGCCAAATACGGAATGACGGACTGGAAATGATTTCACAGGGAACAAGGTGTCGGCTGATGTTTTCTTTTGGTTTGTGCGCATGCTGTAACCGATAGCAGCAGGAAAAACACTGACCAAGCAACCTGATTTTTATAAGGATAAAAGGCCATGAAAAAAACATTATTTTATCTGGCGGCGGTGGTTGTTTTAATGACGGGCGGACAAGCCCTGGCGGCCGAAGCGACCGGGGCGATTGATGTGAATTCAGCCTATGTCTGGCGTGGCATTACCTTTAATGACGGGCTGGTGGTCCAGCCCAGTATTGATGTGACCAGCGGCGGTTTCGGCATAAACGTCTGGGGGAATTATGATGTCGGCGACTATGACAACACCCTTGATGATAACGAGTTCTCCGAAATCGACATTACGCCCTATTATGGGTTCAGCCTGCAAAATGTGGAGATTGAACTGGGACTGGCCGAATACCTGTTCCCGGCCGGCGAAGACGGCACCCGGGAGCTCTATGCCAGCTTGGGATGGCCCGTCCTCGGAGGACTGTCGCTGGGGTTGGCCGCTTACTGCGACGTCGATGAGGTGGACGGCTGGTATGGCAATCTCTCCGCCTCTTACGGCCTGGATGTGACCGACGCCCTCGGCGTCGAAGTTTCAGCCGCCGCCGGTTTGGCGGATACGGATTTCGCGGAAGCCTATGGCGGTGATGACGGCGGCTGGTACGATTACTGTTTTTCGCTGAAGAGCGCTTATACAGTCAGCGACGCCTTGAGCCTGGAAGCCTCCATTAACTATAGCGACACTCTGGACAAGGATGTGCTGCCGGATGATGTGGTCGACACCAATTTATATGGTGGTATCAGCGTCGCTTACACTTTTTAGTCATGACCTTTGTCCTGGTTAAACCCTGAATCCGGGGGGCAAGGCATCGCTGCCCCGGATCCTGTTTTTCCGATATGCCCTGGGTATTTACGGCCAGGCCACTTCAGTTTATTTTCTCTTTTCCCAGCCATAGACAATCCCCAGTTTATCCATCCGGTGACGGAGGGTGCTGGGTTTGACTTTCAGCAATTCGGCGGCGCCGCCGGGGCCGTTTATTTTGCCGCTTGTCAGGGCCAGAACGTTGGTGATGTGCCGGATATACACTTTATCCATTTCCAGGTTTTCATTTTCCGGAAGCCCGTTGTCCGGGGCGTTAACTTTCGACAGATGGAAGTCGATGTTCTGAAAGGTAAGCGTTTCTCCCTTGCTGAGGATCAATTCTCTTTCAACCACGTTCTCCAGTTCACGCACATTCCCCGGCCAGTTATAAGCCGTCAAAATCTTCAAAGCGCCGGGCGACAGGGACGGTCTCTGGGATAGATTCAATTCAACGGATTTTTTTTCAATAAAATGATCCAGCAGGGCCGGAATATCCATCTTACGCGACCGCAAGGGGGGGATTTGGACGGGAAATACATTCAGGCGGAACCACAGGTCTTCCCGAAACCGCCCGGAAGCGACCATTTCTTCCAGGTTGCGGTTGGTGGCGGCAATGACGCGGATATTAACGGGTATGGATTCAGTTCCTCCGACCCGTTCGATGATTTTATGCTGAAGCACCCGGAGCAGGCGGACCTGGGCGGCCAAGGGCAGCTCGCCGATCTCATCCAGAAAGATCGTCCCCCTGTCCGCTCTTTCAAAGCGGCCCAATTTCCGGCTGTCCGCGCCCGTAAATGCTCCCTTTTCATGACCGAACAGTTCGCTGTCCACCAGCGTATCCGGTATGGCCCCGCAATTGACCTTGATAAAGGGACCATCTCTTCTTGACGAGTGCTGATGGATGAAATTGGCCACCATCTCCTTGCCCGTACCGGTTTCACCGGACAACAAGACCGGGCTGTCCTGACCGGCGACGAGGCGGGCATTTTCCATAACCCCCCTCAAGCCTGAATTCTTACCGATGATCGTATCGCCTCGAAAGTCATGCAACTCCTCCTGCAGGACTTTTTTCTCGGCTTCGATGGCATTCTTCAGATGGATGATTTCGCGGTGTTTGATATTGTTGGAAAGGGCCAGGGCAAAAGGATCGTGGAGCATGGAAAACAAGGCCATGTGCGTTTCATTATATTGATTCCTTCCCTCTATGGAAATGGAAGCAAAACCGAAGGGCATTCCGTCCCGATACAGCGCCATGGAGATGGCCGACCAGTCGGCGCCGAATCTTTCCACATAATCGCTGAGCAGCGGATCTTTTTCGGGTTGATGGGTGATGATGACCCGGGGCAAAGCCATCATTTCCATCAGGTTCGCTTTTTCCAGATTCCAGGGTATGGTGATATCCCCGTAATGAAAGAGGCCCGACCATTTAACTACGGTAACATCCGCTTGCATATCCTGGGATAACTGGCCGGCCATCAGTGAAGTGGCGGGTAAAAACCGGCTGATGTACTGAAGGCAGTGCAAGGCACCGGTTTCCAGGTCAAGATGCCCGCATAATCGCCGGGTGACCTGGCGAAAAAAATCATGTTCGTCTTCAACGGGTTCATATTCACGGTAACCTGAAAATGTAATCCCATATTTTTGAACGGCGATTTCAAGCAGCCATTTATGTTCATCATATAAATCTTTAAGCAGGAAAGAATGGTTTTCCGCAAATTTTTTCCGGGAATTGGCAACAAAAAGGATGGCTCCGCTTACCACATGATGTTCTTTAATCGGAAGAAAAATCAATGACCAGTCACTGACCCCTTCGAAATCAATGATCGCTCTGCCGATGGGATCTGTGTCTGGTTCATTGATCACATATATCTCAGGCAGCTTGCCTTGTTTCATCAAATCCAGGAGCTGCTCCGGGACCTCGTAGGAGAAATTCGTCATTTCACTCCCGGTTTCAGACACCTGGGCGAATATCCGCATGTATTTCTGATCAAAATCAAATTTCGCCAGACTGATCTGATCAACCGGCAGGAACTCATGAAGACACTCATAATACGCGCACAGCGTCTCACCGATATCCCCTTTTGAAGATAATCTCAATTTTACCTGGTTAAAATCGTAGTCCATCATCGGCTTCCGGTTATATGGTTTTACGTTTGGTTCTTTTCCAGATTAGTTTGAAAAGAAGAATTGAACCCTCGAACCCATTAGCGCCTTATTGAGAGGGTTGATTTACCCTGGTACTGTTTCAACGAATCGGGAGATGATCCTGACTGCTTTTCACGCCGAAAGGGATTTTCAGCTTTCTCATTCGGGTGCGCAGCGTGCTGGGATTAATATTGAGTAATTCCGCGGCGCCCCCCGGTCCTTCTACTTTTCCGTTGGTGAGGCTCAGAACCTTCTTAACGTGACGGGTAAAGATTTCATCCAGTCCCAGAACATTATCTTTCCAAAACACGTTGTCCGCAGGGCTGTCTTTTGACGGCATATGCTCGATGCTCTGGAACGAAAGCGCCTCGCCCCTGTTGACGATCAACTCCCTTTCAATGACATTTTTTAATTCGCGGATATTTCCCGGCCATTCATAAGCGGTCAGTCTGCCCATGGCACCGAATGACAGGGATGGTTTGTGAGAGAGCTTGAGTTCACGGGATTTTGTTTCGATAAAATAATCCACCAGGGCCGGGATGTCCGTTTGCCTTGACCGCAAAGGGGGGATCCGGATGGGAAACACATTCAGCCGGAACCACAAATCCTCCCGGAATTTCCCGGACGCGACCATCTCTTCCAGGTTGCGGTGGGTGGCGGCGATAATACGGACATCAACCGGTATGGTCTCGGTGCCGCCCACGCGTTCAATAACTTTGTTCTGCAGAACCCGGAGCAGGCGGACCTGGGCCGGCAGGGGCAGCTCCCCGATTTCATCCAGAAAAATCGTTCCGCCGCTGGCCCTGTCAAACCGGCCTTTTTTCCGGCTGGTCGCGCCGGTGAAAGCCCCTTTTTCGTGACCGAACAGTTCGCTGTCCACCAGCGTATCCGGTATGGCGCCACAATTCACCTTGATAAAAGGGCCATGATTTCTAGCCGATTTCCGGTGGATGAAGTTGGCGATCAGTTCCTTGCCCACGCCGGTTTCACCCCGGAGCAATACCGGGCTGTCCTTATAAGCCACCAGGCGGGCGTTTTCCATGATCTCTTTCAACCCCAGGCCGGCGCCGATAATGGCCTGGCTTCTGGTGTCCTGCAATTCTTCCTGAAGGTCTTTCTTCTCGGCTTCGATCATTTCCTTCAGGCGAAGGACTTCGCGGTGCTTGATATTGTTGGCCAGGGCCAGGACGAAGGGATCATGGAGCATTTCAAAAAGCCGCCGGTGTTCTTCCGTATAACGCTGCCTGCCTTCCAGACCCAGTACCGCAATACCCAGCCGGTTTTCCTTGTGAATAAGGGGCATGGCAATAAACGATATGTCCTCACCAAATAATTGGGTATAGGTTTTTGCAAAAGGGTGGTGATCGGGCTGATTGATAATACGTGTCTCCAGAAGTTCCCTGCCGTCCTTGAACAGCGAATCATCCGCGGCCAGAGGGACAAGGGATTCTGACTGCGGGCGAAAGAAACCATAGCTTTCAGCCAGTATGCGTTCGGAAAGCAGCTCCGGCTCCACCTGCCTGACAAAGAGCCCGTCGGCGGGTAAAAACCGGCTGAGGTATTGAAGACATCCGGCGAGTCCGGATTCCAGATCCAGGTGGCCGCATAATCTGCGGGTGACCTGGCGGAAAAATTCGTTTTTATCCTCCACGGGTTCTTTCCGGGAAGGAGGGAGGTTTTTCTTTTCGTGGTTTTTAATCAGGATATCCAGAACCAGGCCAAGGGGTTCTTTCAAGGCAAGCAGCCGACGGGAATGTTCCTCCGTAAAGCGGTCTTTACCTTCCGCCGTTATCATTGCGGAGCCATAAGCGCCGGAGGCGTTTTTAAAGATGACAAACACGGCTGACCATTCAAAATGCCGGGCACGCGCGGATATTTCGCTTCCGACGGGATCTTTTTCCGGACGATTGACAATGTAGATGTCAGGGTTTTCCCCGCTGCAGGCCAGATCCATTATCTCTTTCGACGTTTCATACATGAAATTGGTCAGTTCCCCTCCGGCCGGCAGGGCCTGGGCAATAATTCTCACCAATCGAAGATCCTGGTGATATTGGAGCCAGCTCATTTTCCACAGTGGGGCGATTTTTGAAATATAACCGAAAGTATCAGACAGCACTTTCTGAATATCGGTTTCATTGTTTATGCGCCGCATTTTTTGAAGAATGGTGTTCATGTCTATTGCCATGTGAATATCCTATCACAACCTTCCATATTCAACAACCTTCCACATTCAACAGGCAAAGCTTCCGTATTCAACGGAATCGTAGCAATTATCAAAATAACATACTGAAAATTAAATATTAATTTTTAGGCACGGATAATGCTCTATTTCTTGTATTCAGCTTTTATAATCTCGAAGAAGAGGGGGTATTCATGATGAAAAACAGAACCAAACATTTTACCTTTTCCCTGATACTGATGGTGTCACTGGCTGTTTTCGCGGGTATGGTGTTATGCGGACAGGCCCTGGCCGCGCGAACATACGCGCCCGATGGAAAAGGGTACCTTGAGTATATTACCACCGATACAGGCCATCAGCAGCCTTTTCTTCACCTGGAGGGCACCGGATATGAAATGGGGTTTCAGCACGGGTATCTGATGGGAACGGCCTGCACAAACACCTTGTCGGAGGCGTTTTTAATTGATTTTTGTTCCGAATATATAATGGAGCTGGGTGATTTTGGAGACATTATCGTCAACCTTCTTTTGGCAGATGTCGGCGAATGGGTGGGGCTGGATTATGGTGAGTCCGGCATGAGGCCGGCCGACTTTTTGCTTTTTGCGTTCAAGCGGATTGCCAAACACAATGAACAATACATCCCGCCGGAATATCTTGATGAAATGCGCGGTATTGTCGACGGCGCCGCCGCGGTGGGGGTCGTTCTGGATTATGAGGAAGTTTTACTTGTCAATGTCGGTTTTGACGCGCTGTTAAGTTTTGCCTATCCCCTGGCTACCCCGGTGCTGGCGACAGCCAGTGCGCTGGGTCAGGTGACCGGCATTCAGCTGGCCTGCAATGCCTTTGTCATGGACGGCAACGCCACCGTGGGCGACAGCCTCTATATGGGCCGGGACTTCATGTTCAGCGGACAGCGTCTTACCGACAATCCGCTGATTTATGAATTTTGCGGTGACGGCAGAAACCGGGTCGTCAGCGTCGGTATCACCGGCCTCATCGGGAGCATGGCCGCCATGAATGAAAAGGGCCTGGGCATTGGCATGGACATGGTGCCGTCCGGGGATTGCACCCCGGCTGATTTTGGTATGGGATGCCTGCTCACCGCCCGTCACGCCATGGAACAAGCCGACGAGCTGAGCCAGGGCCTTTCGGTTATCCAAAACGCCAAGCGAGGGGTTTCCTGGCTGTACGTCCTGGCCGACGGCCGGGGTGTCGAGCGCGGCGGCGCGTCCGTGGAGACGTCGGCGCACCATGTGTATACCCGGTACATGGATACGCCTCCCGCGGACCCTTTTCTGCAATTGCTCATGCCTTCGAATGTTCGCCAGCAGGAGAGCTACCCGGACTTCGTGCTTCAAACCAATCATTATGTGCTGCCGGATATGTATTTGAATGTTCCGTTAAATGTTGGAGAAGCGGATTCGGTGCACCGTTATGACAGGATGATGGAAATTTTCAAGGATCCTAATCACCCGTTGGGGGGATACGGAACCTATGATTTTGACAAGGCCTTTGATTATATCAACTGGATGTATTTGACCGGTGAAGAAAATGAAACACCGGACAGCAGAGTCGATCAGAGCACGACCCTGTTTGACCTGACTACCCTGAGAATGAAGACCTTGTGTGGCCCGACCTTTGCCCAGGGAGCGACGGAGTATGCCCTGCCGGCCGACCCCCCGCCGCCTTCCGCCTTTTCTTTTAAATCATATCATGGAACCTATTTTTGCGCGGAAAACAACGGCGGCAATACCGTCAATGCCAACCGGACCGCCATCGGTGACTGGGAAAAGTTTGTCGTGACCGGCACGGACGGCAAAACAGACAATATCGCTGACGGGGAGACGGTTACCATCCGCACGGGAAAGAACTATTATTTCAACGCCAAGAAAAAGGTCAAGGTTCTGTGGTGGTACACGGGCGGCGGGCTGGATGCCGACACCACCGCCCCCCAGACATTTAAACTGATCAACCACACCCGTCCCGGCGGGACCTTGCAGAACGGTGACCTGATATCCTTGAAGACTATTTACAGCACATACGTGGTTGCCGAAAGTGACGGCGACGCCCTGGCCGACAGAACATCCATCGGCAACTGGGAAAAGTTTAATGTGATTTTTCACTAAAAACGGCCATATAAACTCCATAAGACAGGGACAACGGGCATCCCCCTTTTGAGAGGGAGGAGGCCCGTTGTCTAACAAAACAACCCTTATCTTATATGACAACTTGCCATATCCCACAGCCAGTTCTTCCTTATTCGGTAATTTCAAAGCCAGTAAAAACAATAAGATATTGAATAATATTGATTATTTTTTTCGGCATGATTCATGCTGTTAAGATTATGATAAAAAGGATGCCTGATTATTCTGCAAGTCGACCACAACCGTAACATTATTAATGGGGGATGAGAGGATGAAGAAAAAATGGCTGTTTGGTGAACTGACTGTTTTGTCAATGCTTATCCTGTTTTTGTTGTTTCAGGCAACCACTGCATTCGCATCCGCGCCCAAGCCGCCTCCGCCGCCTCCACCACCACCGCCCGTCGTCGACGGCCCAGAACCCGGCCGCCATGTCGATCGTACGTACGCGCCCGACGGAAAGGGTTACCTGGAATATATTATCACCGATTCAGGGCACAAACAGCCCTTCCTTCACCTGGAAGGCAGCGGATATGAAATGGGCTTCCAGCAGGGGTACCTGATTCCGGAAAAATGCGCGGCTGTGGCATCGAACCAGTTTTTTACCAGTATCGCCGTGGGCAACCTGTCCAGTGTCGGGCTCTCGAAGGATTTGCTCTTAAAGCCTGTTGTGGAGCTGCTTCTGGGTCAGTTTTTCGGCGACACCATTGAAGATTACCCCGGGTGGTCGGTTACGGAAATCGGCATCATGGTTTTCAAGCACATCGCGTTGCTTAATGAGACGGATATCCCGACGGAATATATCGCGGAAATGCAGGGTATTGCGCACGGTGCCCAGGCGCGGGGGGTTGACCTGAGCTATGAGGATGTTCTGCTTCTCAATGTCGGTTTTGATGCCTTCATGAGCGCCGGCTATCCGATTGTCACCACCACGGAAATTTTTTCAGATGTAGTTGATCTTCTTCAGCTCTCGTGCAACGCCCACATCCTCGACGGCAACGCGACCAAGTACGACAATCTCTATTTCGGCAGGGACTTCATGTTCGGCGGCGACGGCTTTTCCGATAACCCGGTTATTATCGAGACCTGCGGTGATGGCGGCCGGAACCGGGTCGTCAATGTCAGTGTGGCCGGAATGGTGGGGGGGATTGCCGCCATGAATGAAAAAGGACTCGGCATCGGTATGGACATGGTGCCGTCGGCTGACTGTACGCCCGGTTATTTCGGTATGGGCTGCCTGCTGACCGCACGCTGGGTCATGGAACAGGCCGATGAACTGCCCGAGGCCATTTCCCTGATCAAAAATTCCAAGCGGGGGGTTTCCTGGCTGTATGCCATTGCCGACGGCCAGGGCGCCAACCGCGGCGGCGTGTCTCTGGAAGTGTCGGCGCACAGTTCCTTTGCCCGGTACATGAATTATACCAAGCCATGGTGGTACGCGCTTATGCCGGATTACCAGAAGGAGACCTATCCTGACGCCCTGATCCAGACCAATCATTATATCGCTCCTGACATGAACATTCTGGCCCCGACTTTTCAGGATGGCGGCTCCCTGTCCCGCTATGACGGCATGATCAATCTGTTGAATCGGGATTACGGGACGTATGACTACAACAAGGCGCTCGACTTTATTAACTGGATGTATGATGCCGAAAACCAGGTCCCCGGAGACTTTGTCCACCAGAGCACCACGTTGTTTGACCTGACCAACCTGAAAATGACCACCTTTGCCGGGCCCCAATTCGGTCAGGGCGCAACAACCTTAATATTGAAATAAAGGCACGAACCGGTAATTGTCAAAAACAAAGGCGCCTCCTTTTCGGGGGCGCCTTTTTCCTCGTAACGAACTGGTTTCCAACGGGTATTTTATGTTGACAAACACGTCTGCAGAGATTATTCTGCGGCCATTTTAATGCCATAACCCGGAGAGCGTCACCATGTTGCATAATGATCAACGAAGAGAAACCAGATATATCCCCGCATACGGCATGATTGCCGTCTGTGAATCCGATCCGAAATTTATCGGAGCGGTGCTGGATATTAGTTTGAGTGGTATGGCGCTCAAAAGCCATAAAAAGCCCGCCAATAAAAAAAAGCACAGCCGTATCCGTTTGATGGGTCCTAGAGGAATGAAAATTGACAATATCCCCATGGAAATTGTATCGATCTCAAAAACGCCATCCATACCTGCCGCCAGCAAGCAGCAGAAAGGTCATTTCCATCGGATCGGTATCCGCTTGCAGCCGGAATCAGGACAGGCCGAGCAAATCAATCAAATGATTGACGTGATCCGGTGAATCGGCCGCAGACATAACCGCATAGAAGCGGTTTCAAAATCAAGTGCTACACACTGGAAGGACAAGGTCACTCGTAAACCGCTAGAATGGCCTCGTCTCTCTCCGCCAGAAATTAGGAGCTCCTTAGCTATCGTGCGTTTTTTGTAAAGCCGATGTCGACTATTTCAATCGACCCGGTACAGGCATGCGTCTTGTTTGAAGAACTATATTAGTCAAAAAGGCTAACGATGACAGAAAAGGTTCTCGTTATCGGCAGCGGCGCGGTCGGCGCCGTATACGCCCAGGCCCTGGTGAAGGCGGGATGCCGGGTGGATTTTCTGGTACGCGACCGGCAAAGTCCCAACGCCGCCATGCCCCGAACCCTTTTTCGCTACAGCCTGTTTGGCGGTTACCGGGAAGAACGGCAGGACCTGGAAACCCTGACCCGGGCTGACGGTCACTATGACCAGGTATGGCTGTGCACGCCGTCCAATGCTCTGGCCGATTCGTGGCTGACCGGACAGATCGCCGCCATTGACGGGAGCACTCCTCTGATCGCGTGGACCCCGGACATCCAGGACCTGGATATTCTTCGCCGGTTTCATCCGGGCCCCATCTGTCAGGGATTGATCGCCCTGATCAGTTTCCAGTCTCCCCTTCCCGGGGAACAGGATCCTCCTCCCGGAATCGCCTATGTACCCCTGCCCGGGTCGGCGGTATTGCAGGACGATGAACACGGCCGCAAGGCCGCCCGCTGGCTGAAAACCGGCGGTATGCCGGCCGGCATACGCAAGGATCTGGCCTGGTGGGAAGCCAGAACGGCCAGCGTCAACATCTGCGCCATGGCGGCGCTGGAACAGGAAGGCTGGTCTCTGACCGGGCTGCGCCGGTCACCCCGGCTGGGGCTGGCGGTTCGCGCCGGTCGGGAAGCCGCCGAAGCCGGCGCCGCCTATCTGGGTGTGAGCAGCGGAATGTTCCGCTATGTGCCGATCGGGCTGATCCTGCGCACCATAATGCTGGTGGGACCGAAGCTGAGCCCCATCCCGCTGGAAACCTACCTGCGCTATCACTTCACCAAGATCGGCAGCCAGACAAGACAGATTCTTGACGCTTGGATACAGCGCTGCCGGGCCCACCACCTTCCCCATGAGAATCTTATCGCTTTGCGCCAAGGCCTTTGAGAGAGGGCTGCTGGGCGATGCTTTGCTATCAGAACTTGTCGTAGGCGATCATGTCCGGCTCCACCCCCAGATCATCCAGCATCTTTTCCAGGGCGGCGATCATGGGCGGCGGGCCGCAGAGGTAATATTCGATTTCGGCCGGGTCGTCATGATCCTTGAGGTACGCCTCATACAGGCAGGCGTGAATGAACCCGGTCAGTCCCTGCCAGTTGTCTTCCGGCTGGGGCTCGGACAGGGCCAGGTGGTAGGAAAAATTATCGAAGCGTTCGGCCAGGCCCCGGAACTCGTCATCGTAAAACACCTCCTGCCATGACCGGGCGCCGTACCAGAAGGTGATTTTCCGGCGGGTGTGGGCGGTGTTGAGCTGGTGCAGGATATGGGAGCGCATGGGCGCCATGCCGGCGCCGCCGCCCACAAAGCACATTTCCCGCTCACTGTCCTGGGCCAGAAAATCGCCGTAGGGCCCGCTTAAGATCACCCGGTCGCCGGGCTTCAAGTTAAAGACATAGGAGGAGCCCACCCCAGGGGGGATGTTTTTTGTTCCCGGCGGCGGGGTGGCGATGCGCACGGTAAACCGCAGCAATTTTTCGTAGGGCGGGTTGGCCAGGGAATAGGCCCGGTACACGGGTTCGTCCGTTCCGGCGCAGAAATCACGCAGATGAAACCGGTCCCAGGCGGTCAGAAACCGATCGGCCACGTCGAAACTGGTGAAGCAGACATCGAATTCCGGAATATCGATCTGCATGTACTGGCCGGCCTGGAACGCGACGGTCTGACCGTTGTCCAGCTCCACCACCAGTTCCTTGATAAAGGTGGCCACGTTGCGGTTGGAGACCACGGTCCCGTTGTATTTTTTTATGCTGAAAATGGAAGGAGGAACGTGAATCCGCATGTCCTCCCGGACCTTCAGCTGGCAGGCCAGGCGGATGTTGTCCAGGCGTTCCTGGCGGGTGAGATGATTCAGTTCCGTGGGCTGGACATCGCCGCCGCCGGCGTCGACCCGGCAGCGGCACTGGCCGCAGGCCCCGCCGCCGCCGCAGGCGGAAGGCAGAAAAACCGCGTTGTCCGACAGGGCCGACAGCAGGGTGGCGCCCAGACGGGTCTCGATCACCCGGTCCGGGTCATCGTTGATGACGATCCGGGCGTTTCCCCGGGGCGCGACCCTGGCCTCCAGCAGCAGCAGAAACACCACCAGAATGATGATGACCGCCGTAAAAACGCTGAAGCTGGCCAGGTAAATCAAGACGGTTTCTCCTTATCCGATTATAATGAGATGCCGGAAAACAGCATGAAGGACATGGCCATCAGCCCGGCCACCACCATGGTCAGGCCGTACCCCTCCAGGCCGGCCGGGGGATCGGCGTAGCGCATTTTCTTGCGAATGGCGGCCATGGTGACGATGGCCATCATCCAGCCCGTGCCGGAGCCCAGCCCGAACACCAGGGACTGGACAAAATCGTACTCCCTTTCCACCATGAACAGGGAAGCGCCCAGGATGGCGCAGTTGACGGAAATCAGCGGCAGGAAAACCCCCAGGGCGGTATACAGGGCCTGGGAATAGCGGTCGATGATCATTTCAATGCCCTGAACCATGGCGGCAATGACGGCGATGAAGGTGATAAATTTCAGGAAGCTCAGGTCCAGGTCCGGCAACCCCGCCCAGGACAGGGCCCCCGGCGCCAGCAGATAATAATAGATGATCCAGTTCAAGGGGGTGGTGATGGTCATGACGAACACCACCGCCAGGCCGAGTCCGGTGGCGGTCTCGATTTTTTTGGAGACGGCGATAAACGAACACATCCCCAGAAAATAGGCCAGCAGGATGTTGCCCACAAAGACGGAGTTTAAAAACAGGCTGATCAGTTCTTCCATCACCGGTCCTTCTGAATGGTTTTCTGCAGCCAGACCAGCAGGCCGATCAGAATGAAAGCCGCCGGCGCCAGGCTCATGAACCCCATGTTTTCATATCCGGCGGCATAGAACGCTTCCGGGATTACCGGCCGGCCCAGGAGCGTGCCCGCGCCCAGCAGTTCCCGGATGGCGCCGACAACGGTCAGCACCGAGGCGTACCCCAGGCCGTTGCCCAGGCCGTCGAGGAAGGCCAGATGGGGCGGGTTGCTCAGGGCAAAAGACTCGGTCCGGCCCAGTACGATGCAGTTGGTGATGATCAGGCCCACGAAAACCGACAGCTGCTTGCTGATATCATAGAAAAAGGCCTTGAGAAACTCATCACAGAGAATCACCAGCGTGGAGATAATGGTCAGTTCGGCGATGATGCGGATGTTCCGGGGGATGACTTTCCGCAGCAGGGAAACGATCAGGCTGGAAAACGATACCACCAGGGTCAGGGCCAGGCCCATGACCAGGGAGGTCTGAAGCTGGACCGTCACCGCCAGGGCCGAACAGATCCCGAGCATCTGGATGTGGATGGGGTTATGGGTCCAGATGGAATCGGTAAAAACGGCTAACGACCGGTTTTTCATAAACGACCCGCCTCATGGCCTTTGTTCTTGTTGCCTCACGGGTCCAGGGGACACAGCCCCTGCCCGGGAGGCAGTTGTCTCAACTCGTTCTGGCGAAACCGGATGGATACCGGCTCATATTCCTTGAGAATGTCATGCAGGCCCTGGCTCAGGTATTTACCCGTCAGGGTGGCGCCGCTGATGCCGTCAACGGTATGGGCCTGTTTTGCGGCGGGCAGGCGGTCCCCG
Organism: Thermodesulfobacteriota bacterium; assembly: GCA_040753795.1. Taxonomy (NCBI): domain Bacteria; kingdom Pseudomonadati; phylum Thermodesulfobacteriota; species Thermodesulfobacteriota bacterium. The sequence continues at coordinate 151,127 of JBFMDX010000008.1, read as the reverse complement.
GCCGGCCCCTTGGCCACGGTCACGGCCACGAATTCATTGGCCTGGTTGACGATCTGCTTGCCCGCGAAATTTTTCTGAAACCACTGTTTTTCGATTTCTCCGCCCAGCCCCGGTGTTTCCGAATGTTTGTAAACCGTAAAACCGGAAATGGTCCGGCCGTCCCGGCGAATGGCCAGATATCCCCGGATGTCTCCCCACAGGCCTTTGGTCTGAACGGGAAGGATATAATTTTCAATGGTCTGGTCGGGGTTGACATTCAGATAGACCGGCAGTTCCCGCGGGTGCGACTCCCCGTCGGCCAGGAGCCGTCCTTCCGGCGACAGGCGCAGGCAGCGGATATGAAGAGCATACAGCCGGTCTATTTCCTCCGGCGGGCAGGGTTTTCCCGCCGCCACCAGGCCGACGGATTTCAGCACATTCGTCTGCCGGTCGACCCGGATGTTGCGGTTCTGGTATTGGCGCAGGCCCACCGACGCCCCGGTCAGGGTCAGGCTGCAGACCAGGCAGAGTACCAGCGCGAAAACCAGTGATTTTAAGCTATCCGGCATGACAACAATCCGTCAGACATTGGGTATTCTCTTTTTCAACCGCAGCGCAATCCCGACATGATCCAGCAGCGGTGAAAACAGGTTCATGAACAGAATGGACAGCATCACGCCTTCCGGGTAAGCCGGGTTGAAGACCCGGATCAGCACCGTCAGGGCGCCGATACAGAAACCGTAAACCCATTTGGCCGGCTCCAGGCCCGGGGCTGAAACCGGGTCGGTGGCCATGTAAACAATGCCGAAGGCGAATCCGCCCATGACCAAATGGTAGAAGGGGTTGAGGCCGAACCATGGCTGGGCGGCCGGCCCGGCAAACAGGTTAAGCAGTCCGCCTGTGGCCAGGACCCCGAGGATGCCGCCGGCGATGATGCGAAAGCTGCCCACCCCGGTGGCGATCAGAATGACGGCCCCGGCCAGGCAGCACAGGGCCGAGGTCTCGCCGATACTGCCGGCGTGATGGCCGATCAGCATCCGGAAAAAGGAAAAATCCGATCCGGCCAGAATGGTCTCGATTTTCTGACCGACTTGGCTCAGGGCGGCCAGGCCCAGGGGGGTCGCCCCGGTGACCGCGTCCACGCCGGGGGTAAGCCGGGCCACCCAGACCGGATCGCCGGACATGCGGGCCGGGTAGGCGAAAAACAGGAAAGCCCGTCCGGTCAGGGCGGGGTTGAAGATGTTACGGCCGGTGCCCCCGAAGATTTCCTTGCCGATGACCACGCCGAAGGAAATGCCCAGGGCCGCCTGCCACAGGGGGATCGTCGGCGGCAGGGTCAGGGGAAACAGGAGGCCGGTTACCAGAAAGCCTTCGCTGATGGGATGCCGGCGGATGGCGGCAAAGAGCATCTCCCAGAAAAACCCCACTCCGTAAGAGACGATGATCAGCGGCATCACGATCCACAAGCCCCGGGCCGTTACGGACAGAAAGTCCGGCGGCAGCCCGGCCGTCCGTGAGGCCTGGTATCCGGTGTTGTAAATGCCGAACAGAAGCGGCGGGGCCAGGGCCAGGATGACCACGCTCATGAACCGCTTCAGGTCCAGGCTGTCCCGGATAAAGGGCTGCCGGCGGCTGGTCTCGCCGGGAATAAAGAAAAAGGTCTCCATGGCGGCAAACAGGGGCGCCAGCAGGGCCAGTCGACCGCCCGGTTGAAAGTGCCGGCGGCCGGCGTCGAAAATTTTCCGAACCGCTTTCATGGGCGCTCCCCGACCGCCTGTTGTTCCCGGTAATAGCTTTCCCTGGCCTGCCGCAATAAAAAGGTCAGCTCGATTTTGGACGGGCAGACATAGGCGCACAAGCCGCATTCCACGCAGTCCAGTAGACCATGGGCCAGGGCCTCCTCGATTTCGCCGGCCAGAACACTCTTGAGGGTGAACTGGGGGAGAATATCGACCGGACAGACGGCGGCGCAGCTGCCGCAGTTGACGCAGGCCCGTTCCTCGCCGTGGCGGCCCGCATCCAGGGCAAGCGGATCATTGTGGAGCGCGGACAGAAAAGCCCGCCAATGGCTGGGCTTGCGCCGGCCCGGCCGCAGAAAGCCCAGAAATTCAGGCTGATTTCCGGCGGGCAGCAGCGTCAGGGCGGCGTCGTAAAGGCCCAGATAATCATTCGGCCCCGCCACCTGTCCCCGCCACAGGCCGCCGGCAATGGTAACGTGGGTGTCATGGTTCCGGACTTCCGGGGCCAGAAGCGCCAGCGGCGCGCCCAGACGGCTAAGCACGTGCCGCGAGCCATTCGGCGACGAGACCGACACCAGTCGCTTGACCGGATAAACGCCGGAAGACAGGAATTTCCCCAGCAGCACCACGTCCCGGCCGTGAATATACCAGCAGCGGTTGGCGGCGGCGGAGGCGCGGGTATAATAAAGGAACACGCCCGGATCATCGGCCGGAAACCGCCCCCGGACCCGGTGTGTCACCAACCCCCTGATTTCCGGGGGCAGGGTGTCCTCTTTACGACAGGCAACGATGTAAACGGCCGGCGCCAGGCGTTTTAAAGCGTCCAGGCCGAACAGAAAAGCGCCAGCGGAGCCGTCCAGATACAGAGCCGGTTCGGCATGAAAGGGATCCAGCGTGTCCAGGTTGATAATAATAGCCGGAGGGGTGAAAGCGGGATCGGCGATGTCGCGAAACGGCAAAGAGCGGATCAGGGGCCAGAGTCCGCCCGCCATCAGGTGCCGGGCCAGGGCATCGCGCGACAAAACGGCCAGTTGATGCCGGTCCAGGACGCCGCGGTCTTCCCGGGCTTCTTCCCGGTCCACGCGAATGGTGATGGCGTTAATGGCCCGGCGGGGGCCGTAGTCGATAGATTCCACCGTGCCGCCGCCGGGAGAGGCAAAACCGATGTCCGGGTTCCGCTTGTCCGCGAACAGGATGGACCCCTGCCTGACCTTATCGCCGACCTTGACCAGCAGTTTCGGCCGGATGTGAGGGAATGATGCCGGCGACAGGCCGACGCGTTCCATGTCCATCAGCCGGGAAGCCGGCCCATCCGGTTGCCCGGGGATGTTCATGTCCAGCCCATTTTTGGCGCGGATGGTAATCACGGGGTGTCCCTACCACATTTTTTCCGGCGGCCGGCGTTCAGGAACATAAACATGGGGGATCCGGCCTTCATTCCAGTCCCGGGAAACATACAGCGCGCAGTAACAGCTGCCGAATTCCGTCACGTCCGGTCCCCGGTAAAAGCAGGGGCAGAGAATGTCGCCGTCCTTTTTCCGGTCTCCCTGCGCCAGCCGGCAGGGACAGGACATGTAGCCGTACCTTTCCTTGTTGACCAGCAGCGCCTTGAGCAGGTCCATCACCAGGGCCAGATCCTTGTTAAAGTAAAAGCCTTTGGGCTCCTGGGTTTTCTTCAACTGCTCGTATAGTTGTTCGGCGTTCATGACAACCCCAGCGCTTTTCTGATCTCGTTTTCCTTAAAACCGACGATCACTTTACCGTCAATAACAATAGTGGGAAAAGTGCAGTTGGGGTTGAGCTGCCTGACTTCATCGATCAGCGCCTGGCGCTTTTCGCCCGTCAGCAGGTCGATGTCCACGGAATGGAACGCGACCCGGCATTCATTGAGCAGGTTTTTGGTTGATTTGCAATGGCTGCAGGTGCTTAAGGTATAAAGTTTGACATCCGGTGTGGTCATTATTTTCTCCTGTTTGACTTTAACGGCTATTCCTTCAGGCGGCATTCCTTGTCCCACTCCGGGCAGACGTTCTTCATCTTGGACTGATACTGCGCCATACACTCGGCGCACTCCATGTCGACATTGGGAACATCGCCGAAACGGTCCATCATTTCTTTTTTGGTTAAATTGGAAACGGCACTGCACCCGCATTGCGGGCAGACATTCTTGATCTGATAACGCTGGGCCATGGTTTTCCCTCCAATTTAAAGGTTTATTATCTCCCTGATGGATACCTCCTCCAGCCGGAGATTTCGATAGAGATAAAACGGTTGATCATCAGCGGCCAGTTCTGTGAGAAGCAGCCGCAATCGCTCATCTTCAAAGGCCGCGGCCGCCCAGGCGGCATGGCCCCGCACGGCGGGTTCCCGGGAAGAGAGATAAGGCGGCAAGAAGTCGGCGGTCTTTGCCATCAATTCTCTCCGGGACCTGGCCAGCCGGCCGACGCCCCATAACAGTCCCGGCTGAAGGGCTTCCAGTTCCAGGTAGTTCTGCCGCGGATCCAGATACGAGATCAGCACGGCGTGAAATTCATCCGCCAGTCGCCGGTGTCCGGCCATGATTTCTCCCATGGCTTCGGGCGCTCCCCAGCCGATGCCGCCGGATTCATCGTTCAGGCTCCACATCAGGCGGCGCATGACGATCCGGGCCGAATCCATGTCCCGGTCGGCCAGGCCGGCCATGAGCCGTCCGATGGCGGTAACCGCATGCCATTTGAGCAGGGGCTCCCGGCTGCAAAAAAAGGAGATCAGCGGGTTGATGAGCCGCCGCTCGGGCTCCAGGGACAGGACCTCCGGCATGGCCTTGTCAGGGCCCCGCCTGAGCCACAACTCCATTTCCCGCTTTAACAACCGGTTGGTCGACATCGTGGGTTTGATAATATCCATTCTGGCTCATCCGGTCAATCCGGACCGCCCTTTAAGCGCGAAAGGCGGCCTGAAGCCGCCCCTGTGGTGTGGGCTTGTTCGGGTGGCCTTTAATCTTCCGACCAGACAATGCAGCGTTCCGGGCAATACTTGATGGCATCGTCAACCTCCGCTTCCGGGTACTCCGGAAGATCCGCCACCTCGACGTAGCCGGTATCGTTGATCGAGAACACCCGCGGACACATGCCGACGCAGGCTTCACATAGAGAGCAGTCGCCCAATTCGACCACGGGCCGTTTCATACCGTTTCCTTATCCCTGTTCATTGATCCGGCGGTTGACGGCCTGCCCGATCCGGCGGCCCAGGGCCAGACATTCGCCGATCCCCTTTTCGTCAGGCACGTACTGGATGCGGACGCCCGGTTCGATCAGATCAAACTTCATCTCGGCCAGTTCCCGCTGGATATGCTGCACGGATTCGCCGCTCCAGCCGTAAGAGCCGAAAGCGGCGGCGATCTTGTTTTTCGGCCGCAGCCCCTTCATGTACACCAGCAGGTCCATGACCGTGGGAAAGACGTTGTTGTTCAACGTCGGCGAACCCACCACAATGGCCCCGGTATCCAACACCTCGGTCATGACCTCGCTGCGGTCGTCATGCCTGAGGCTCATGATCCGGGCCGGTACGCCCTCGTCGGTCAGTCCCTGGCCGATTGCCTCGGCCATGCGTTCGGTGCTGTGCCACATGGTATCATATACGACCACCGCTTTTTTTACCGGTTCATGCCGGCTCCAGCGGGCATAGGCTTCGACGATCTTGCCGGGATTCGAGCGCCAGATGATGCCGTGATCGGGGCAGATCATGCGGAAGTTCAACCCCATTTCGGTCACACTCTCCAGCAGTTTCCTGATTTTCTCCGTGTACAGGAGCAGGATGTTGGCGAAGTATTTTTTGGCGTGGAACATGATGTCATCGCCGATCTCATCGTCGAATTTTTCCGGTCCGGCATAATGCTGGCCGAAGGCATCGCTGGAAAACAGGATGCCGTCCTCCCGGTCAAAGGTGAACATGCTGTCCGGCCAGTGCAGCATGCGCGTTTCCAGAAAGGTCAGGGTCCGCCGGCCCAGGCGCAAAGTCTCGCCGTTTTCCACGGCATGGTAATTCCAGGCTTGCGGAAAATGCAGGGAGAGGTTTTTCTGACCCATCTTGGAGACATACAGCGGTTTGCTTTCACCGATGCGGTGCATGATCCGGGGCAGGCCGCCGGAATGGTCCATCTCCGTGTGGTTGCTGATCATGTAGTCGATTTTTTTCGGATCCACGATCTGGGAAATGTTGGCCAGCAACTGATCCACCTGTTCCTTTTTGACCGTATCCACCAGGGCGATTTTTTCATCCACGACCAGATAGGCGTTGTACGTCGACCCGCGGGAAGTGGAGTATCCGTGAAAATCCCGAATGTTCCAATCCGTCGCGCCGACGCTGTAAATCCCCCTGGCTATTTCAATGGCCGCCATTGTGTTTTCCTCACTTCATTATTGTTTTTTAAGACCGCCCAAAGTGATCGTGGAGCCAACAGGATAGCCCTTTTACGAGAATGTCACTCTTTTGAGAATTCATCTTTACTGGCGCCGCAGACCGGACAGGTCCAGTCTTCCGGCAGTTTTTCAAAAGCGGTTCCCGCCGGAACGCCATTATCCGGATCACCTTCGGCCGGGTCATACACGTAACCGCACACATTGCATACGTACTTGTCCATGATGTTTCCCCCTTTAAATCAATGATGTTGATGTCAACCGGTTCTTCCTTTATTCAGTTAACCCAGGGGTTTCGGGGCCAAGGCTCAACCCCTTGAACCCTATCCTAACACGCCCGCCTTGAACGCCTCCAGCCCTATCCGGTCGATGAGGGCGCCGATGCGTTCTCCCTTCTTGGCGTTTCCCTTGTAAAAGGCGACCACCTTTTCAATCTGCCGCAAGGCGGTCTCGGAATCAAGATTTTCGGCCAGGGTGTCGGCCAGACGGAATTTGCTGGTGCCTTTGCCGCCCACGGTCAACACCCAGCCGTCTTTTGTACCGTACAGGCCGATGTCCTTGATACAGTTCTCGGCGCACTGGTTCCGGCAGCCGCTGACACCGATCTTGGTTTTGCTGGGCAGATCCATGCCGTGGTAGATTTCATCCAGTTTCATGCCCATACCCAGGCTGTCCTGCTGCCCTATCCGGCAGAAGGTCGTTCCCGGACAGGCCTTGACGCTGCGGACACACATGCCCACGGCATGGCCGGGCGGGATGCCCAGGTCATCCCAGACGGCATCGATATCCGTCTCTTTGATTCCCACAATGGCGATACGGGCGGCGCTGGTCACCTTGAGGGCGGCCGCGCCGTATTTTTCCGCGACATCGGCCAGCTTGCGAAGCTGGGCCGGCGTGACCACGCCGCAGGCCAGATGCGGGGCGATGGCATACGTCTCCTTGTCCCGCTGCAGCACCGCCCCTTTTTCACCATCCTTTAAACGTGTTACCTGTTCCATCATTTCTCCTTTATTTTATATGACATTCATCGCAATTGACCGGACCGGCTTTCTTGCCTGCTTCCGCCATTGTCTTGTGGCACCCCTGGCACTGCTTCATGACCTGCATTTTTTTTAACGCGCCCGAGGCCTTCAGCTCAACAATGGCGCCGGCGGTCTGGGGAAACAGGTTGTGGCACTGCTCGCAATTTTCCAGGGCCGCCTGATGGCCGGCGTGGGGCAGGGTGACGGCAGGCTTGGTTCCCGCGGGAATCACCAGTGTCGGAGCACCCAGATTCTTTTCCGCAGCCAGGGCCGTCACTACCATCAGCAGGGAAACAAATATCAAAAAAGCCGTTTTTTTCATGGTTCAACTCCTTGATTAATACTCCAGGTCTCCCTCCGCCACCTTTCCCCTGAACAGCAGATAGGCCCAGATCTGATAGGCGATCACCACCGGGATAACCAGAACGACCACCGTCAGCATAATTTTTAAGGTTAACGGACTGGAGGCGGCGTTATAGGCCGTCAGATGATACTGTTCCCCCAGGCTGGAGGGAAAAAGTTTCGGAAACAGGCCGATGATCCCGAAAAAGGTGCACAGCACAATGGTCAGCGCCGAGGAAAACCAGGCGCCGGCCCAGGCTTCTTTTTTGAGCAGAACTTTTATGCCCAGCAGGGCCGCCACCGCCGCCGCCGGAACAAGAAACAGGACCGGCCGGGCCAGGTAATTGTCATACAGGGTGGTGGCCATGGCGGAGGCGATCAGGAAGATTACCGCCAGCAGGAGGAGACCGTACCAGATGGTGTTGGCCGCCGACACCGCCCGGTCATGCAACGGACCGGTTGTTTTCAGGCAGAGCCACAGGGCCCCGTGCTGGAGAAAGAGGCACAGGAAAAGGCCGCCGCCCAGCAGGCCGTAGGGGTTTAACAGAGACAGAAGCGTTCCGTGATAGCCCTGGCTGTCAAAGGGCAGGCCCCTGAAAATATTGGCGAAGGCCACTCCGAACAGCACCGCCGGAGCGGCGCTGCCGACAAAAATGGCGGTATCCCATACTTTTTTCCAGAGGGGATGGTCGATTTTGCCCCGGAATTCAAAGGAAACACCCCGAATGATCAAGGCGAATAGAATCAGCATCAGGGCTGAATAGAGCGAGGAAAACATGGTGGCGTAAACCAGCGGGAAGGCCGCGAAAGTCACGCCCCCGGCCGTGATCAGCCAGACTTCATTTCCGTCCCACAGGGGGCCGACGGAGTTGATCATGACGCGCCGGTCGGTGTCGGTTTTGCCCAGAAAGGGATAGAGCGTGCCCACCCCGAAATCAAAGCCGTCGGTCATGAAGAAGACGGCCCACAGCAGGCCCCAGAGAAAAAACCAGATGGTTTCCAGAATCATTTTTCACCTCCTTCTTCGACCGGGCCGTTAATGGCATGCCGGGCCATCAGAAAAAGTCCCACGGCGCCCAGCAGACCGTACACCAGAACAAAACCCGTCAGAGAGGCCATGACCTGCCCGCCGGAAATAACCGGAGAAACCGCCTGGGACGTTTTCATGATACCATAGACGATCCAGGGCTGGCGGCCCACTTCCGCCACGATCCAGCCCAGCTGGACCGCGATATACGGCAACGGCAGGGACAGGAGCATGATCAGCAGGTACCAGCGGTTTTCCAGAAGACGGTGGCGCAGAAAAAGACCGACCAGGGTGGCCAGGCAGAAATAAAAACCCAGGCCGACCATCAGCTTGAAGGCCGTGTAAACGAGCAGCACCGGCGGCCGCTCTTCCCTGGGAAATTCCTTCAGGCCTTTCACCTCGCTGGAAAAATCATGAAACGCCATGAGGCTCAGGCCCCAGGGGATTTTGCCGATTTCAATCAGATTCCGTTCGTTTTTATCGTCCGGCAGGGCGAACAGATACAGGGGGGCCGGTGCCGATGTTTCCCAGTGGGCGTCCAGGGCGGCCAGCTTGGCGGGCTGGGTGTGGGCCAGGTCGGCGCCGTGCATGTGCCCTTCGATCACCTCGAAAAAGGAAAAGACCAGGCCGAACATCAGCGCAATGCGAAACGACCGGGTGAAGACCTCAACGTGCTGTTTTTTGAGCAGGTGCCAGGCGCTGATACCCATGACGAAAAAAGCGCTCAGGATATAAGCGGCACTGACGGTGTGCAGAAATTCCAGCACGGCGAAGCGCTGGAAGACGATGGCCGAAAAGTCGGCCAGTTCGGCCCGGCCGTTGCGGATGACATAGCCGACCGGATGCTGCATCCAGGCGTTGGCGATCAGAATCCAGATGGCGGAAAAAGTGCCGGCCAGGGCCACCAGCCACATGACCGCGGCGTGAGCCCGGGGCGACAGTTTTTTCCAGCCGAATATCCAGACTCCGATCAGTATCGACTCCAGAAAAAACGCCACCGAGGCTTCGATGGCCAGCAGGGAACCGAAAATATCACCTACAAACGCGGAGTAGCGGGACCAGTTGGTTCCGAACTGAAACTCCAGAGTGATGCCGGTCACGACCCCCAGGGCGAAATTGATCAGAAACAATTTGCCCCAGAATCGGGTCATGGACAGCCAGACTTTATCGCCGGTCCGGGCGTAACAGGTTTCCATCCAGGCCACCAGTAGCGCCAGGCCCAGCGTCAGTGGAACAAAAATAAAGTGAAACATGGTTGCGGCGGCGAATTGAAGCCGTGACAAAATAAGCGGATCCATCAATCTGGCCCCTCCCCTTTTGTTATTAATCTGACGGATTCAACTGCCTGTCAAGCCGTCCGGTTGTTCAGTTTGGCGGCGATCTCCTGACAATATTTCTTAATCATTTTCCCGGCGATTTTCACCGTGCTGGATGAAAGCATCAGCGGCTCGGCGGTCATGTTCATTTTGAAGACATGCTGCATGGTGCCATGAATTCGTTTGGGGACTTCACCGCTCCAGCCATAGGCCCCGAAGGCGCCGCCGACCTTTTCCACCAGGTCGGCTCTGGCCGCCAGAAAGAGCATCTCCTTCATGTTCTCGGTCATTTCTCCCAGGTAAGTGGGACACCCGAACAGGTAGGCGTTATAACCGAAGAGATCTGTCAGGTCTTTTATTTCATGGACATCAGACAGCTTTACCTCGATATCCAGTGACCGCAGTTCTTCGGCAAGCATTTCCGCGATTTTCTGGGTTTCACCCCTTTTGGTGTCATAGACAATCAGCGATTTAAACATATAGTGTCCTGTTGTGAAGTTTGGATCGCGGCTGAGCCCGATTCCCCTGGCGGTTTCAGATAATTTTGGCGGCGATTTCCCGGCCGTAATCCTGGGCCATTTTCATGCCGCCTTGCAGCGAACTTGATTTCAGCATCAACGGACCGCCGACCATATCCATCTGGAAGATGTTTTTCATGGTCTCATAAATGCGTTCCGGCGCTTCACCGCTCCAGCCGAAAGCCCCGAAAGATCCGCCGGCCTTGCCGGCCAGGCCGGCTTTTTCGGCCAGGAACAGAAATGTCTTCATGCTGCCGGTCATTTCGCCGTGATAGGTCGGAGAGCCGAACACATAGGCGTCATAACCGGCCAGATCGCTTTCTTTCTTGATATCCCCGGCACTGGCGAGGGTCACGTCGACAGCGGCAAAGCGAAGCCCCTCGGCAATCAATTCCGCGATTTTCCGGGTTTCCTCTTTTCTGGTGGAGTATACAATTAATGCTTTGGGCATGAATAATTCCTTCCTATGCTTTCCAGAGGCCATGCAGATTGCAGTATTCCCTGGCCGTGATGGCGTCGGCGGTCACCTTGAACACCGCTTCCGGGGCCTGACCGGGTTTGAGGAACTGGATGCAGCTCTTGCCGTCGGCAATCACTTCCACCCACTGAATATAATGTTTTTCTTCCATGGGATGGGCGACACTGCCGACCTTGACCTTAACTCCGTCGGCGGTTTTCTCAATCACCGGCACATGCTTCTCTTTGGCCGCGTCAACGGTGTTTTCCTTGAGCAGGGTCATATCCTGACCGCAGCAGACCAGGGTTCCGTCACTGCCAAAGAGCACTTCCACAATATTTCCGCACAGACCACACTTGTAAACCTGAAAACGTTCAGCCATGATGTTTCCCTCCATTTTTTTATTGTTTATTTATAATTACCAGTTTTCTCCCAGCAGTTCAAAATACGCCTGAGGATGGGCGCAGGCCGGACACATTTCCGGAGCCGCTTTTCCCTCGTGGAGATAGCCGCAGTTGCGGCAGCGCCACACGGCGGCCTCGCTTTTTTTGAAGACGGTACCCTTGTCAATGTTCGCGGCCAGGTCCCGGTATCGTTTTTCATGCTGTTTTTCAGCCACGGCAATTTTTTCAAAGACGATGGCGACATCTTCAAATCCCTCCTGCCGCGCGATTTTGGCAAATCCGGGATACATGGAGGAGTGCTCATGATGCTCGCCGTCGGCGGCCGCTTTCAGGTTTTCCAGGGTGGTTCCGATTACGCCAGCCGGAAATGTTCCGCAAACCTCCAGGTCACCGCCCTCCAGGAACTTGAAGAACCGCTTGGCGTGCTCTTTTTCCTGATTGGCTGTTTCTTCAAAAATGTCGGCAATCTGGACATAACCGTCTTTTCTGGCCTGACCGGCAAAATAGGTGTAGCGGTTTCTCGCCTGGGATTCACCGGCAAACGAGAGCAGAAGATTTTTTTCCGTTTGAGTTCCTTTGAGTCTACCCATTTTTTCCTCCTTTTAAGTCGATCTGTTTCTGATTATTCTTTCCACCAGCCCTTTTTGATGTGTTCCCGCTTTTCCTTTTCGGCCAGGGCACGTATCCGGTAGGCCGAATCCAGCATGACGCCGTAAAGCACCCCGCAGCCACTGTCTTCCCGGTCGGCGTCACCTTTTTCGGCAAGGGCAATCATCTGGTTGGCGATCTCTATCGTCTGTTGGATGTTCTGATCACAGGGTTTCAATTGCTTTAATTCTCTGTCGGTTTTAATGTTGATGCCTTGGTCAGCAAGCCGGTTTCTGGCCGTTGACATTTTTAATCGCAAGATTCATTCAACATGCGTGCCAACGCCGACGCGTTTCCGACATTTCCTTTAAATAAAACAATAACAGTTGGTTATCCAACAGGAAGAACGGGCTTAACCCGCACCGGTTCCTGACGGGCCGGAAACCTGAAACATTATTGTATCAGACAGGCGGATCGCACAGCAACTGGCGCAGCCGTTCGCTTAAAAACATGATGGATTCAATGTCAAGATGCTGGGTGATGGTTTCGTCAAACAGAAGCCGGGCTTCAGGTTCGAAACCGTCATCCGGCTCCGCGTCCCAGAACATGAGCAGCAGCGGCACCCGGGGCAGGGCCTGAAAATAGATGGCCGCGTCGGCCGAGCCGATGTCGCCGGTTACGTTTTTCCCCCCCAGTCTTGCGGCCGCGGCCTGCAATTGATCAAGTTTGCCCGCGAACGCTTTTTTTAACGGTTCTTCCACATGACTTTTCATGGATTTGATTTTGGAAACCGTGTTGGGAATCTCCACCAGTCCTTTCCATTTTCCCGTCGGTTCGGCTCGCCCGCCCTGGGCCATGTGGTTGAGGATAAACACCTGCTCATAGTGGGTCAGGGACGTGCCGTCCTCCCGGGTAACGCCGTCCGTGATGATGAAGACAACATCATTAAAATAGGGAAGCGCCAGGGCCGGCTGCCCGTTTCGGTCCACCAGCCGGCCGCCGATGCGTTCCGGCAGGTCGCTGATCTTCATGGAGGCCGAACGCTGCCTGGCCCACTCCAGGGCGTCCCGGCCCATATCCCGGCGGGTCCATTTGCCGGCGGCGTACTGGGCCTGCAGCTCGGCCTGACAGGACGCTACCGTTTCCGCGGAAAGATGGGGGCACTTTTCCAGGGGAAGCTGCTCTGAAACCACCATGCTGGCAAAGGCCAGGCAAGTGGGAAACCCGCACTCCCCGCAGTTGGTCCGGGGTAATACATCGCGATAAAGGTCAAGAGCGGAAAGGGGCATGGTTTTTTCTTGTCTTCACCGGCCGGCAGACGGGCCGCCTGTTTGGAGAAACTCAATATTTTCCATGATCGCCCTGGTCTGGGGATGGTTGTCCCCCAGGGAAATACGACATACCTCCAGGGCCTTCTGGAAGTATTCCATGGCCCGTCCGTTGTCACCCTTGCCGTGACAGGCATAGCCGAGGTTATTGTAGGTCGCAATCAGATTGGGATGATTCGGCCCCAGGGACTTAAGGGTAATTTCCAGATCCTTCATATAGTATTCGATGGCCCGGTCAAACTCGCCTTTTCGACGATAGGCTTCCCCCATGTTGTTATAGGTCGCGGCGATATCCGGATGGTTTTCCCCCAGAAGTTGAATCTGAACCAGCCAGGCTTTCCGGTAGGCTTCGATGGCCAGGTCATACTCGCCGTTGCGGTGACGGGCCAGTCCCAGCCGGTTATAGTCGACGGCTATATCCGGGTGATTTTCTCCCCTGGCCGCCACATCTGCTTTCAGCGCTTTTTGATAATAATCAGCGGCCCGTCCGTATTCGCTTTTTTCTGAATAAACTTTTCCCAGCCAGGACCAGGCGTCCCCGTATTCCGGATCCAGGGTAACGGCTTTGATCAGGGAATCGGCGGCTTCATCGGGAATCCGGCCGGCCAGGGTCTGACGGCTGGCCAGGTCCAGGGCTCTGGTAAACCAGGCCACGGCGGAGAGCCTGTCGATGGCCTTCCGGAGTTTATCGCTGACGGCCCTTTTTTCTTCCGACCGGGCGCTTGTCAGTTGCCGGCTCTCCGCTTCCAAAGCGCTGACCGTATCCAGGAGATCGGACGCTTTTTTCTGGGTGTCCTGATACTTTTTCAGAAGATCCCTGTCGTTGAGAAAACGTTCCGCCTGCGCTTCCAATGTGGCCGGATTGATTTGCGTTTTAACGGTGATTTCGAAAACGAAGGACTGGTCAACGGCATAACTTTTCTGCAACACCGTTTCGATTTCAAGGATCGCGGCCGCCAGAGCCGGAACAGACTCCTTGGGAACCTTTTGTTTTTTTACAACGGCCAGATTTTCAATGTGGGGTCCGGCCTTGCCTAACACGTCCCGCCGGGCCTGGGCGGTGGCCACAATCCGGGCATCCTCGGCAAATTGAGTGTCCGCGAAAGGGTACCGTACCGTGCTGACGAATGTTGGCGTGTCCGCCTGAGCCCCGGCGGTCGCCGGGGACATCCAGCAGAGTATGGAAAAAAAGGTAAAAAGGGACTGAAGGCGCCGGCTGATTTTTGTCGTCATGGGAATAAGACCTTATTGATAAAAAAGATAACAATTTTTACCGTATTTTCGTGCTTCCGTCAAGGTCCAGTCCTCATATTTCTGACAAGCACCAGAGAATCTGTGCCAGCGGAAGGCAATCCCGGTTGCGCGGGGGCAGAAACCAAGCGTGGTTGACAGGGCAGGAAGGGATCACTATAATTTTTGGAAATCGCCTTAAAGCAGACAAGGGAGGTCACATGAGTAAACACGAATGCCGTTCGATGAAAGATGTCATTGCCTTTGCCATTGAGCGTGAAGAGGAGGCCCGTGATTTTTATCTTCAATGCCGGGACAGTATAAATAAAAAGGCGTTGCAGCCGTTTTTTCAGGAACTGGCTGATGAAGAGGAAAATCACCGCCAGTTGCTGCTGAAGCGGGATGTAAGCAACCTGAAAGATTTTGAGCCGGCGCAAGTTCAGAATCTTAAAATCAGCGACTTCATGGTGGACATCCCCTTTTCCGCGGGGATGGGTTACCAGGACGCCCTGACCCTGGCCATGAAAAAAGAGGAGAAGGCCCATGCCTTTTATTCGGCCTGGCAGAACCGCTGTTCCGACAGCGAAACTGCCAGACTTTTTGGCTTTCTGGCCGGAGAAGAGCTGAAGCACAAGCGAAAAATCGAAAATGTTTTTGACGACGATATTCTGAAGGATAATTAGGCAAGGCGGCCGTCCGGTGGGTTGGAGATACCCGCCGACCGGTGAACAACCTTATCCGCGGACCGTGATTTTCCAGGCGGGCAACAAAATGGACAATTTCTGGCTGTGCTTCGTGCCGCTGTTCGTGGCGGTGGACGCCATCGGCGTTCTGCCCATGTTTCTTTCACTGACCGAAGGGGTGGACAGCGACAGAAGCCGAACGGTCGTTTACCAGTCCGTCATCACGGCCATGGCCGTGGCCCTGGCCTTTCTGGCCTTCGGCCCGGCCCTGCTGCTTTTTCTGGGGATAACCGTTCCGGACTTCATGATCGCCGGCGGCTTGCTGCTGATCGTCTTCTCCTTGAGTGACCTGCTCCGCGGGGAAAAAGAGCAGCGCCGTCCGGACGTTCACAGCCTCGGCGTCGTACCCATCGGCGTCCCCCTGATTACCGGTCCCGCCGTGCTGGCCACCTGCATTCTTCTGGCCGGATTGTACGGCCGGCTGATTACCGCCGCGGCGCTGGTCGCCAATATCGCTATCGCGGGGTTTATCTTTTTAATGGCGCAACCCATCACGCGGATCCTGGGCCAGACCGGCACCAAGATCGTATCCAAGATTGCCAGCCTTCTGCTGACCGCCATCGCGGTGATGCTCATCCGCAAGGGTATCACGGAAATCGCGGCTAAAATGGTTCCCTGACGGCCGCTACACATCCGTAAGGCGGCCAGTCTGCCTATATGTCCAGCCACATGTCCGCTTCGTTGCCGCAATGCCGGCACACGCCGGTTCCCTTGACCTTGACCCCTTCGGGATGGGCCTCATGCCGGTGTTCGGTTTTTTTCTTTGCGGCAACCTCGATTTCGGCCAGAGAACAGGTCACTTCCATTTCCGATTCATTGCCGCAGTTTTTGCAGGTGCAGACCTGCTTCAAAATTTTCGTCATGTTATCCTCCCATGGTAATTGCGGGGCGACCCGCCGGTCGTTCGTAACACGTCCATCCCATATCGCAGGGGCACGGCGCGCTCCTGCCCTGTTTACCCAATTATTGCCGCCAGCTCTCCATGATCGTACAAAATTCGCAGGCCGATGGCGTACAAAACAAGACCGCCGATGATTTCCGCATAACGTTTCAGCCAGGCGATCCGTCCGGCCCGGCTGCCCAGAAGCATGCCGGAAAACGTAAACAGGCCGGCGGTCAGGCCGATGATCACGGCCGGGAACCAGACCGAGACGCCGATCAGCGACAGGCTCAATCCCACGGCCAGGGCGTCGATGCTGGTGGCCACCGAGAGTATCACCAGCCGCCACCCCCGGGTGGGGTCTGTTTTAATTTCGTCCTCATCCTCCTTGCCGAACGCCTGCCGCAGCATGCCGGCGCCGACCACGGCCAGAAGCAGAAAGGCCAGCCAGTGGTCGTATTGCTCGATCCAGCGGCGGACGGAAAGCCCGGCGCACCAGCCGACCACCGGCATCATGGCCTGAAACAGGCCGAAATGCCAGGAGAGGCGGAAAAACTGGCGGGCGCTGACCTGCTGAATACAGACACCGGCCGCTACGGACACGGCCAGGGCATCCATGGCCAGGGCTACGGCCAGGCCGATGATGGCAAGTAAACTCAACCCGGGGTCCTTTTACGCATCAAAGAACGCCTTCAGCAACCGGACCGACTCTCCGGGCTTTTCCATGGGGATCAGGTGGCCGGCTCCGGCAACGACCTGATGGCGGCCTTGCGGAAACTGTTCGGCGGCTTTTTCCAGATTGATGAATCCGCGGTTTTCCGAAAGTTCTCCTTCCAGAAGCAGCACCGGGCACCGGACCTGGGGCATGACCGGCCAGGGATCATAGTCCATGGATCCCATGAAGAGCGCCGCCTCCCGCTCCGGATGACAGGCCAGGGTAATACCGCCGTCATCGGCTTCCATGAATCCGTAATGCAGATACATGTCCAGCATCTCCTCGTCCCAGCGGGCAAACAGCGGCTTGGATTTCAAGTAGCTCCTGACCGACTGGCGGTCGTCCCAGGCGTTTCTGCGTTTGATGGATTTGCCCGCCAGGGGATGGTCCTCTACCCGCAGTTGCAGGCTGTATAATTCCTCCGGCAGGAAAATGGGTTCAAAAAGAACCATTTTTTCAGCCGACACCCCGAACCGGCCCGCGGCCAGGGTGATGACGGCGCCGCCCATGGAGTGGCCGACCATCCGCGGCGTCTGAAGGCCCAGGGTTTCGCAGAACCGGGCCAGATCTTCGGCGATCCGCAGCCAGCTCAACCCGCCCTGATGGGGATCGGAATGGCGGTGATCGCAGAAATAGGGAACAACGACCCGGTGGCCGGCGGCAAATTCCCGGGCAATGGGATGCCAGATCCAGGGCATGAAGCCGGTGGCGTGCAGAAAAATCATGGCCGGTCCCTGCCCGTCATAAAGCAGGTATTGAATCCGCGTATCATCGATGTCAACTGATTGCTGAACCGGTTTTATGTCCGTCATCTCAACTCCCGTGTGTGTTGAAATTAAATAATCCTTTCCGGTCCCGAAAAAACCAGCAGCCGGTTATCCTGAAAACAGATCAGCGTCATGTTGACTGTCAGGGCCAGGTCCACGGCCAGGGAGGTCGGCCGGGAAAACCCTGCCAGAATCTCCAGCCCGGCCCGGGCCGCCTTCTGAACCAGTTCGTAGCTCATCCGTGAGGACATGAGTCCCATGGCCGCGGCGTTAAGGCCCCGGTCCAGAAAAACCCGCCCGACCGCCTTGTCCAGGGCGTTATGCCGGCCGACGTCCTCGGCAAAGGCGAGAAGCCGGCCCTGAGCGTCCACGATAAGGGCGGCATGAGCGCCCCGGCTGGATTGATACAGCTTCTGGCTGGAAGCGAGCAGGTCCAGGGCCGCCATGATCTGTCCGCTTGAAAATCGAACATTGGCGGACAGCGGCCGGAGAATCTGCTGCATGTCCCGGACAACCTCCTTGCCGCAGATGCCGCAGCTGGTCTGGCTGACAAAGCCCTTGCGCGCCAGCAGGCCGTCAACAGCGGCGCGTCGCTCCGGGGTCAGCGTCACCGTGGCCACGTTGGTGCCTTCCTCGGCACAGAACCCGATGGTGGCGATATCCTCGGGCCGGTCGATCAGCCCTTCGGCCAGGCAGAACCCGGCCACATGACCGGTTTCGTCGCCGGGAGTGCGCATGACCACCGCATACGGCTGGCCGTCGATGCGGATGGAGAGGGGCTCCTCCACGATGAGGTCGGCCTGATCCGCGGCGCGGTCGCCGTTTTCCAGGCGGATCATGGGTCGGGTCATGGATTTATGTGGTTTTGGTTCATTCATTATTAACAACGACAGACATACTCGTCACACTCTTTTTCCGACAACACTTCCATACAGAAGAGAATCCGTCTCTCCTTGTCGATCCGGTCCGGGGAGAGGGTGTCAAATGTCAGCAAATCCATTTTTGTCAGGAGGTCCTGCTTTGAAGGGATGGCGTCCAGTCCCTCGGCGATCACCTTGCCGGTGCGGGTGTCCATGACATGAGCCTCCCGGCCGTTGGAAATGACAGTGCGGGGAATGACGTACGGCTCCAGCAGGCGGGCCGCGGCCAGGGCCGGCCGCTGCCGGGAGACAATGGCACCGGGACCGTAAATCACCGCCATCACCGCCCGGCCGTTCAAGCCAACGACAAAGTCAACCCGGACCGTGCCGGACTGCCCGTTGACGGTCAGGGGCAGGGTGGTTCCGACCGTGAGGTCGGCCCGGTCATAGCCTTTTTCATCCACCAGCATCCGGGCAATGGCCTGCCGGGCCCGTTCGTCGTGGGTGTCGACCATTGTCCGGCCGGTGACATAATCGGTCAGTTCGCCCAGAACCAGATGATGCCGTCCCACTATTACTCCTCTTCGACGCCCCCGATCAGCGGCAGCACTTTGGTTATCTTGAAGATCACCAGGAACTTATGGCCTTTTTCCGCGTCGCTTGCAGGAGAAAGGACACGCCGCTTGAGTTCATTGACGCGGGGCGTGTCCATTTCTTCGGAGAGTTTTTCAAGGTAAAGCCGCTTGCCGGTGTATCCCGGCCCGTCTTCTTTGAACAGGTAAGCGGCCCGGAAATTGCTTTGCAGATTGTCGTGGGTCAGTCGGTCCCGCATGATGAACCCGGCCGTGTTGTTTTCCATGATATGCGGCCGGGAGTAAATGGCCGCGTTGACATGGCCTTCACCGTCGGCTGTGGCCAGTACCCCCAGACCTTTTGTTTTTTCGAAATAATCAAGCAAATCCATCCATCGCTCCCTCTTCGATTACCGGTTATTTTCTGTATCCCCAGACCGCATAAACCGGATCGGACAGCGGTTGTTCGGGGTAATATTTGTCATCGGCCGGACGCGGGTAACCCCGCATGGACCACGTGTGTAACTTATCATATTTTCCGGATTGAAGGAAATATTCGGTAGCCAGCCCCAACCGTTCAAATTCATGACAGGTTGTCCAGAGGCTGATGGCCTTGGGCGGGAACCAGCGGTTGGAAAAGGTGACGATAAAAACGCCGCCGGGCGCCAGCACCCGGGCGACTTCGTCAAACACGGCCAGCGGTGAGATCAGGTATTCCACCGAAGCCGAACAGATCACGGCGCTAAAGGCGCCGTCGTCGTAAGGCAGTGTCGGATCGGCGTTCAAATCCCGGACCGTGTAATCGGCCAAGCGGGGGTTGGCCGCCAGTTCCTGCTCGTTCAGGCCCAGTCCGGTCACCCGGGAAAAGGCCATGTCCGCCGGCAGGTGGGAGTTCCATGAGCTCATCAGGTCCAGCACGGCGCCGCCCGGCGGCAGCAGGCGGGCGTATAATCCCGTGATCAGTTCCCGGGCCTTGGCGTCGAGATGATCCACCATCCGGGGTGTTTCATAAAACACCTTGTCCGGCCGGTTGTCCGGACGCTCAAACGGCGCGCCCGAAAAGAAGTCCGTGGGCCGGCCGTTCATACGGGCCTGCATGCCCGGACCACCGTCGCTGACGGTCTCTATCCAGTCAACGCAGGTGCCGCCCCGCTCGTCGATTTTATCGAAAATTTTATCGATGCGGACGGACAAGGCCACCTCCCGTCCGGCCAGGGGATGATTCAGATCGGCTTCAAACACGGTTCCGTCCGCAGGGCCGTACCGGAAAGGCGCCATGTTGTCGGGAAAAATATTCGCCACCCCGGACAGCGCCCCTTTGGGGTAAAACCGGCCGTAGCGGGGAACCAGCACGTTGTCGCGGAATTTGCGGTTAAAGCGGTCAAGCGGCAGGGTGACGACCTGGTTCGGATTGAAGGCCGGCAGGCTGCCGCCCGGAATTTTATCCAGCGTTATGGTGGCGCCGTTTTCCCGGCCGATCAGCGCGTCATAAAGGGGTTTAGGGAAGCAGTCCCGCCACATGTTCACCTTGCGGGCGAAATATCCGTCGGTGTGAGACACCTGACCATGATTCCATTTTAACGCAAACTGCATGGATGCTAAAGCATCGGTTGTAATCATATTCATCTTTCCCTCTTTCTGCCGTCTCTGAAAGAGACGTCCTTTTCATTATGTTTATGTTTATCGTCAAAACAAAAATAAGCACGAAGTGTGCCCGGGGAAAGGTCCGGATTAAAAACAACCGGGCTTTCTTTCGTCCGGGTCGCAACCGGTCCTGTCCTTGACAGAATCCGGCCGGCAACATAAAGATATGAGAAAAACGCTTAATTTAAGGATACCTCCGGTAATGAAACGTTACGCGGCCCTCCTGTTTGTCGGTTCGGTCCTGCTGACGGCGGCCTGCTCGTCGCTGCCTCCCCGGGACACCATCACGCAAACCTCCACCATCGACGCCCTGCTGGCCGGGGCCTATGACGGATCCATGACCTGCGACGATCTGCTTTCGCACGGCGACCTGGGCATCGGCACCTTTGACCGTCTGGACGGAGAAATGGTCCTGGCGGGCGGCCGGATTTACCAGGTCAAAGCCGACGGAAAGGTTTACACCCCGGACAAGACACTGACCACTCCTTTTGCCGCGGTCTGCGCTTTTTCCCCCGACCGCAAGGTCGCTTTTGACCAGGGGTCGGACTACGCGGCGGTTCAGCGGGTCCTGGATGAAGCGGTGCCTAACCCGAACCTGTTCTGCGCCGTCAGCATCAGGGGAATCTTTTCACGCATGCACACTCGCAGCGTACCCGCCCAGGAAAAGCCCTATCCGCCCCTTGCCGAGGTCACCAGTAATCAACCGGAGTTTCATCTGCAAGATATTCCCGGCCAGATTGTCGGGTTCCGCTGCCCGGTCTGGGTCAAGGGCATTAATGTGCCCGGATATCACCTGCATTTTATCAGCGACGACCGGACCGTCGGCGGCCACATTCTCGGTTTTGAAATGGCTGAAGGCCGGGGCGCGGTGGATATCTGCCACCGGCTGCTGCTCATTCTTCCCGGGGGGGATGAAATGTTCGGCGCCGCCGACCTTACCAGAGACCGCGCCGGGGAACTGGAGGCGGTGGAGAAATAAAAGGATTTATGTCAGGCAAAGTTCAGCACCATGCTGACGGGCGCCGCATAGGGCGTAAACGGCAGGCCCGCGGCCCGGGCCACATATTCCGGCGCGGCCAGGCCGGAGTCAAAGCGGGCATAATCCACAAAGGTTCGGCCGTCGATCATGACTTTCATGCCGGGCGCCGGCTCCTTCAGGGGAACCACTACATCAGCCGAACGGATTGGATCCGGCAGATCGGTCAACCCCATCCGCTCCGCCTCCCGACCGATATTCACCTCAAGATAATGGTTTCCCATGTCATTGATGCGGTCACTATATCTGTCACTTATGTTTCGGATAATTTCCGATATATTATTTTTTTCGTTCATCATGTCCTCCCTTTGGCTGACGATCCGTAAGAACGTTCTTGGCCGTCCGCAAACCTATTTTTTGTGGCTTTTCCCGTTTTTCTGATAAACGGTTGCGCCTTGTTTAAATGATAAGATGGAATCGCGGATATTCAAGGTATCCCCCCAGAGCCACGGCGCGCCGTGCCGCTACTTGCCGATTTGTAAAATGGCCTTATGTTTGAAAAATAAGGCATAAGGATAAAACAGCAATGAAACATAAAATAAAAACAACACTACTGATGGTGATCATGATGATGACGACTATAACCGGCGGCGACCATTACGCGGGCGCCGCGGCAGGCGATACCGGCAAAAAGACCGCTTCTCCCCTGGAAACCGCCACCTTTGCCGGCGGCTGTTTCTGGTGCATGGAGCCCCCCTTTCAGGCCCTGGAAGGGGTGACGGCGGTGATCTCCGGCTATATCGGCGGGCACCTGGCCGATCCGACCTACGAGGACGTCTGCTCGGGACGCAGCGGCCACCTGGAGGCGATTGAAGTGGAATACGACCCGGCGCGGATCCGCTATGAGGAATTGCTGAACGTCTTCTGGCGGCAGATTGACCCGACGGATGACGGCGGGTCCTTCGTGGACCGCGGCCCCCAGTACCGGTCGGCGATTTTTTTTCATGACGAGGGGCAGAAGGCCCTGGCCGAAGCCTCGAAAAAGGCGATTGACGACAGCGGCCGTTTTGACCGGCCGGTGACCACGGCCATCCTGCCCTACACCACCTTCTACCCGGCTGAGGCTTATCATCAGGATTACGCCAAAAAGAATCCGCTCCGGTACAAGGCCTACCGGGCCGGTTCCGGGCGGGACCGGTTTATCGCCGCCGCCTGGAAGGATCGGCCGGAGACGGGCGCCTACACCCGTCCGCCCGAGGATGAACTCAAAGAAAAACTGACCCCCATGCAGTACGCGGTGACGCGGAAGGATAAAACCGAGCCGCCTTTTGACAATCCCTACTGGAACAACAAGGCACCCGGCCTTTACGTGGACGTGGTGTCCGGCGAGCCCCTCTTTCTGTCTTCGGACAAGTTCGATTCCGGAACCGGCTGGCCCAGCTTTACCCGACCCGTAAAACCGGAAGCGGTGACGGAAAAAGAGGACCGCTCCCTGTTCATGAGGCGGGTGGAGGTCCGCAGCGCCGGGGCCGACTCTCATCTGGGCCACGTCTTTGACGATGGCCCGGCGCCCACGGGCCGGCGCTTTTGCATCAATTCCGCGGCCCTGAGATTTGTTCCCCTGGCGGATCTTGAAAAAGAGGGATATGAAGAATATAGAAAAGTGATTAAGTGATTACGTTTTAAGTGTTAAGTGATTAAGTGGTTAAGTGTTAAGTGGTTAGGGTTATAGCGTTTTAGGGCGGTTTGAAAAGGAAGGATTTTTATGAATAACAACCAATCACCCCGGGAACTGATCGGGCAACCGTTTACCCTGCCCTGCGGGCAGACCATAAAAAACCGGCTGATGAAATCGGCCATGTCCGAAGCCCTGGGCACGGCCGACAACCACATGACGCCCGGCCTGGTCACCCTTTACGACCGCTGGTCCCGAAGCGGAGCCGGTCTGCTGGTCACCGGCAATATCATGGTGGACCGGAGGGCCCTGGGCGAGCCGTACAACGTGGCCGTCGAGGACGAAGACGACATGGACCTGCTGCGGGCCTGGGCCCGGGCCGGGACACAGAACGGAACGCAGCTCTGGGCCCAGTTGAACCATCCCGGCAAACAGGTCCCCAAGGGGCTCAACTCCGAGGCCGTGGGACCGTCGGCCATTCCCTTTGAACCATCCCTTCGCCCCTTTTTCGAGACTCCCCGGGAACTGACGGACAAGGAAATCCAAAACATCATCGAGCGGTTCGGCCGGTCCGCGGAAATCCTGAAAAAAGCCGGGTTCACCGGCGTGCAGATCCACGCCGCCCACGGTTATCTGATCAGCCAGTTTCTCTCCCCGCGGCACAACCAGCGCGGCGACATCTGGGGCGGGAATCCGGAGAACCGCCGCCGGTTCGCGGTCGAGGTTTACCGCCGCGTCCGGGCCATTGTCGGTCCGGACTTTCCGGTGGCTTTCAAACTCAATTCAGCCGATTTTCAGCGGGGTGGTTTTACCGAGGAGGAGTCCCTGGCGGTCATTCAGACCCTGGTCGATGAGGGCGTGGATCTGGTGGAGATTTCCGGCGGCAATTACGAAGCCCCGGCCATGAGCGGCCGCCGGGCGCCGGACAGCACCCTGGCGCGGGAGGCCTATTTTCTGGAGTTTGCCGCCAATGTCCGATCCCTGATCAAGGTGCCCCTGGCGGTGACCGGCGGGTTTCGCACTGCCGGCGCCATGGCCGCGGCCCTGGCGGAAGGTCACCTGGACATGATCGGCCTGGCCCGGCCTTTGGCGGTGGACCCGGAGTACGGCACCAGAATTCTTGCCGGGCAACCCCCGACCGTGACTATCCGGCCCATCTCCACCGGCATCAAGGCCGTGGACCGCATGGCCCTGATGGAAGTGGCCTGGTACAGCCGCCAGCTCCGGCGCATGGCCAGCGGCCAAGACCCCGAGCCCAACGAGAGCGGCCTGGCCTCTTTTGTCAAAACCATCCTGACCAGCGGCTACCGCACCTTCAAGACCCGGCGTCTGCGGGCCTGATTGCCGGTATCGGTCATCTTTCGGCTATTCAAGCATTCCCGGGATCACCGGTTATTTCCCGGCGGCGGGTATCGGCATGTTTTTTATGGTTTCCCTGGCGCCGAACAGGGCCAGCTCCCCGGCCGTTAACCAGCGTCCGCCCTGTTTGATAAAATCACCAGCCTTAAAAAGATCATCCGACAGGGCCTGCTGCACCTTGTCAAAAGAGCCCTCCCAGATGGTGGCCCCCCGCGCCACGTCAATCAGATGCAGATCGAAAGCCACGGACGCCGGTTTTGCCGTTCCGATGGGGCCGCCGCTGCGCTCCGTGAACCGCCAGACATTGCCGACCAGCACATAGCCGGCATTCAAATCTTTTCCAAGCCGGATGGCCAGGTCCATGGGCGTGACCTCGTCCAGTTTACCGGCCTGCGTATTATATGAAGCGGCGGCTTTTTCCTGGTCAATGACGCGGCCTGCGTACCGCTCGGCCATGGCCTTCTGCAGGGTGGCGGTCATTGTACTTTCCGCCCCGTCCGCCAGTCTTTCCGCCTCGGTGCAGATCCGGCCCAGGGGACAGATCATCAGGGTGGGGGCTTTGTCGGGCTTTTTGCCCTTGAAAACCGGCATGACCGCGATCTGGCGGATCTGCCGGACCTCCGAGGTCTCTTCGGCGTTGATCAAACCGCAGGATAGGGCAGCAAGACTAAAACTCACCACGGCCACGATAAATATCAGACGGCGGAAACGTTTCGGCATCATGTCAACTCTCCTTTCTTCTTTATCCCTATTTATCCTTAGCGGGGCGGAAAAATCAATACCCGTATTTTCTTGCCTTTCCCCTGTTTGGGGGATATGAAAAAGCTCATCGCCTTATCGGGCAAAGGCGTCATCCGCTGCCGGACTTGTCTGGGGAGGCTTCCGGAAAACGCGATCAGGGTCCGTGCCGCATGGTCTCCGCCCTGATCATGATCTGTTATGATGAAGAGAGCATTTGAACGCCGACAAAAACAAGGTCCTGCTGCTGTATCCGGGTTCCGGTGGGGAAGCCTACGACCTCATTCCCCTGTCGCTGCTGTATATTGCCCAGCCCCTCCTTGACGCGGGCATGGAAGTGGAAATTATTGACCAGCGGATGGAAAAAGATTTTTACGACCGGGTGAGGCAGCGCCTCACCCCGGACCTGATCTGCGTCGGGATCAGTTGCATGACCGGTCCCCAGATCTCCCCGGTCATCAACATCTGCGAACGGGTCAGGAAAGCGGCCGACGTGCCGATCGTGCTGGGCGGCCCCCACCCCTCTCTTTTCCCGGAGCAGACGCTGGCCTGCCCGCTCATCGACTATGTCGTCCTGGGCCGGGGCGAGGAGCCTTTTTTAAACCTTGTCCGCGCGCTGAAGGAGGGGGGGCCGGTGGAGGGAATCAATCATATCGGTTTCCGCAGCAGCGGCAGGACGCGCGTCAACCGGGGGACTGTTTCCAGGCCCGGACACCATGCCATTCCCTATCACCTTCTCTCCCGTTACCCCGCCTCCACGACCATTCCGATTATCTCTTCCTGGGGCTGTCCTTTTCACTGCACCTTCTGCGTGGAAAAAGTGCTGCATCCCGACTTTTATCAGCTTCCCGCCGGCGATGTTCTGAAGATGATCGAGGAGGCCCTGCTTCTTCAGCCGCGCTTCATCAGCTTTTTCGACGACAACTTCCTCCTGGATATCCGGCGGATTGTGACGATCTTTTCCCTGTGCCGGGAAAAGGGCCTCGCTTTCCAGTGGATCTGCACGGGTAGAGTCGACATGGCCCTGAAGCTGGATGACCAAACCCTGCGGTTCCTGAAAGACAGCGGACTGGTTGCCATTTTCTGCGGGATCGAGTCCGGATCTCCGGAAATGCTCAAGCTGATCAACAAGGGCATAACCCCGGAAATGGCCATCCGGCTGAACCTTAAACTGAAGGAGGCGGACATTATCCCTCAATACAGTTTCATGGCCGGGTTCCCGGGGGAAACAAAAGCCGATTTTCAACAGACACTGGACCTGATTCAGCGCCTGAAAACGGATAATCCCCGGGCCGTCATCTGGAAGCTGAATCAGTATACGCCTTACCCGGGCACGGCCATGTATGAGCTGGCCGTTCAAAGGGGGTACCGGACGCCCCGGAAACTGGAAGAGTGGAGCGAGGCCTACTTTTATTCCCGGGAGTTCGTCGCGCCGTATGACGTCCGCTTGTGACCCGGAAAAAGGGAAAAGCACCTGAAGCCATCATTGCTGATCATCGGCGGCAGTTATTTGGCCGGCCGTTACAACTACGCGCCTCGGGCGCAGCCTGGGTTTTGAGTATACCGATTTTACCGATGGCATGCGTCAAACCTGGCAGTGGTATACGGGCGGCGAACCGAAGGCGGAATAGGACTACATCGCTTGTTTGAGGCGTTCCTGCAGCGAAGGGTTTTTTGAAGCGCGGTCCAGATAATAGGTATTGTCCTTCATTTTCCAGTTCACCAGAACCTCGCCTCCCAGCTCCTCGCTCTTGACGTTGGCGTGGGCGGCATCCGGATTTTGCATCAGCCTGATCTGCGACAGGAAATACCCGTGTTCCAGCAGCCGGCCAACCATGTTGTAAAACGCCTTCCTGCTGGGCGAAACCATACAGAACTCCAGGTCGTTTTTTTCGGCCGCCTTTATTTCCAGGTACTCCACTTTTTTCAGGATATGGGCGATCAGATCGGTTCTGTTTTCACCATAGACCTTATCATAGGTGCTGATATGGGCGAGGTAAGTGAATTTGCCGGGATACTTCAACACAAAAGCCGCGCAGGTGGAAACCCCGTAGGTGTAAAGGGTCCGTGGCTGATCGGTTCTCCTGAACTCATCCATATCCACCTCAAGCCCGTCATCAAAACCAAATTCCACTGGTTCATGTCCGGAGGGTTGGTTGAGATTGAGACGGTCCATCGCCTGCCGCAACTTTTCCGGGTACTGCCGGAAATAATCCGTGAATATTTCCGCTTCATCCATTTTGGCGATGATCAGCCAGCGGCTGTCCAGAAAATCAAAGGTTTCAAACGAACTGGCAACGCGCTTGCCCCGGTAGTCGACCACTTCCTTGCGTCCTTTGCCGGCGGCAAATTTACTGGAAATGTTTTCGTCCGGCAGGTGCTCCTTTAAAATAGTGGATTCGGCGTTGAAACGGGAGTCGGTCAGCATATAATGTTCACGATTGACCAGGAAAATCTCTCCGGTGGCACCGATGTCCTGCTCCTGGCTGAAGAGATCGTTTATCTTCGTCACGGCAAACTGAAGCACGATCCAGCCCTGGAAACCGTTGTTATCCTGAACTGGCTCGATAAAAAAGGCCGACGGTTCACCGGAAATCTCATAGAACTGAAAATCGACGAAGGACTCGGCGGGAGCGGCCGTCATTTTTTTGGAGAGCGCCGTATCTTTCAGTTGTCCGTTGAAAATATTCTTCTGTAAGTCATTCTGCCTGCGGATAGTGAAGAAAACATCACCCTGCGGGTTGATGAACAAAATATCATAAAAACCCTGATAATGAAGGATATAATGCTCGTTAAATTTTTTCTCCAGCAATTCGGTGTTCCGGATCGCCTGCGGCGTCAGCTGGCCGGTTCCTTTCAGCGCCTGAAAGGCCATGATAATTTTAAAAAAATCCGTGACAAACGCGTCTTGAGTGATTTGGTTGGCCTTGGTCTGAACATCGGACACATAGGAAATCAACTTGCCCTTCATGCTTTGAATCGCCGCGTCCAGATGAAGATATCTGGATTCTTTGTACTCGGCGTAGCTTTTTTCCCGGGGAGCAACCGGCGCCTGGCATGCAAACAGCAGCGCCAGGAACAGGCAAAGAAAAGGCCTGCGGCGCAGGGGGATGCGATATGTCCGGTTACTGTACATTCAGGAAATGTACGGCAGGGGCGAGATGAAAGGCAAGGACAAAAGCGGTCTTGTGTCGGCACTGTTTTTGTCGTAATCTGACCCCGGTTATGGCTTTCAGCTTTTTTTGACAGGGAGGAATCCATATGGCGCGCGTTTCGCTGATGCAATGCAGCGGTTATGTCAGCACCGATATCAAGGATGTGCTGGAGCAGAGCCTGGTCAATATCGGGTTTGACACGGACCGGTTTAAAAACGCCCGGGTGGCCGTCAACCCCAACCTGCTGATGCCGTCGCCTCCGGAAAAGGCGATCATCACCCACCCGGAATTTTTCCGGGCCGCTGTCCAGTTGGTCAAACAATATGGCGGCCGGCCGGTCCTGATTGAATCACCGGCCTTTCATTCCCTGGACCGCACCATCCGCAAGACCGGCTATCATGACATCGTCACCACCGAAGGGGTGGCAGTGGCCGACCCCCAGCAGACCCGGGCGCTTCATTACGAAGGGGCCAAATCATTTAAGAGCATCGATGTCGCCGCCGCTTTTTTTGACGCCGACCTGATCGTTAACCTGCCCAAGTTCAAGACCCACGGCCTGACCTATGTCACCGGCGCGGTCAAGAACCTGTTCGGCGCCATCCCCGGCCTGCAGAAATCCAAGATGCATGTCAAACTGCCCAATGCCGAGGCGTTCGCGGAATTCCTGCTGGATCTTTACGGGGCCATGCAGTTCGGGTTTGATCCCCCCAAAACCGTGCTGACCCTCATGGACGCCATTGTCTGCCAGGAGGGTGAAGGCCCGGGCACTTCGGGAACGCCCAAAATCATGAACGCCGTCCTCGCCGGCCTGGACGCGGTGGCCGTGGACTGGGTGGCCGTCAGGACCGCCGGCCTGGACCCGGACAAGGCCTACACCGTGCGCCTGGGGTTTGGCCGCGATTTCGGCGTCAATGGTCCCGGAGACATCGAAATCAAGGGCCGCCGGCCTGAAGACATGAGAGTCAAACCGTTCCAGCCATCCCGGGGCACCTTCATGTCCAACATGGTGCGCTGGCCGGTCACATCAAAACGGTTCCGCAACCTGTTCATCGACCACCCCCTGCCCCGGCCCGATCACTGCACCCTCTGCTATCAGTGCCATAAAATCTGCCCGGCCGGCGCCATTGCCCGGGCGGACGAGGGGGGAAAAACGCCGGTTTACGATTACAACAAGTGCATCCGCTGCTATTGCTGCATGGAAATCTGCCCGGAAGCGGCCATCGTCAAGAAGAAAGGCAGCCTGCAGTGGATGCTGCGCATGTAAAGGGTGTGGCCGGTACAGACCCATATCCCGTTTTATAGTTGCGCCATGAACTCATCCCTGAAATGCGCTTTTAAATACGCTGACTGGTACGCGATCAGAGCGTAAGCGGTGCTGTGGGACTTATGGAAACCGTAACCGGCAAAAAATTCGAGCTGTTCATACAGTTCTCGCGCAGTGTCTTCGGCTGTACCCCCAGTCGTCAGGCCATTGATAAAGAACCGTCGAAAAGCCTCCATCTCCTTTACTATTTTTTTCCCCACGGCTCTGCGAAAACTGTCCGACTGCTCCGGAGAAAAGCCAGCCAGATCCTGGACGATCCGCATGATCTGTTCCTGATATAAAGGAAGGCCATAGGTCTCTTTCAGGAATGGCTCCAGCCCCGGAACAGGATAGGCAACTTCTTTGCGGCCATGCTTCCGATCGATAAAATCATCAATCACCCCGTCTTCCAGGGGCCCCGGCCGGTATAAACCGATCAGCGTGACAATATCCGAAAAAGCATCCGGTTTCATTTTTATCAAAAGTTCCCTTATCCCTGCGGCTGCCAGTTGAAAAACACCGTCGGTGTCACCCCGGCCAAGAAGCTGGAACGTCTGTTCATCGGCCATATCGAGTTGGCACATATCCGGCGGGGTTTTCCCCTGTTCTTTTATCAATGCCAGGGTATCGTTTATGATTGTCAGGTGGCGCAGCCCCAGCAGGTCCAGTATGATCAGCCCCATGGACTCCACCTGCCAGGCAGTAAACTGGGTGGCAACTTTTCCCCTGATAATGGAAAGGGGTATAGTCCTGGTCAACGGTTGATCTCCGACAACGATACCAGCCTGATGAATGGCGGGATGACGGGGAAGCCCCTCCAGCTTTCGAACCGCCTGCTTGAGTGTTTCACCGTGATCCGAACAGCCGTCCATCTGCTTTTCTAAGGTCGGGACTTGGGCCAGGGCATCGGCCAGATCTCTGGCCTGGGGCGGTATCAACCGGATAATTGTTTCTGCTTTTTTCTTTGAAACAGACAGAACCCGGGCCACTTCTCGCACACAGTGCCTGGTTTTCATGGCGCCAAATGTGATGATGTGCGAGGCACGATGTTGGAGAAAATCGCCGGCATTGTATGTATCCAGAAGGTGTTGGACAACCTTCTCCCGCCCCCTAATGCAGACATCCAGGTCAATATCCGGCATGACCGGACGCAGAGAGTTGAAGAACCGCTCAAACAGAAGACCGTGCGCGACAGGATCAATGGCGGTTATGCCCAGGCAGTAACAGGCCAGACACCCGGGCGTGGCCCCCCGGCCCGGACCAATAGGAATGTTGTTGTCCATGGCAAAATCGACAATCTCCGCTACCAGCAGGAAATATCCGGCTATGCCTGCCTGCTGTATTTTGGCAAGTTCATGATCCAGCCGCGCCCGGTAGATGTTTTCGTCGATATGGGCTTCCTGATGCCGTCTTTGCGCCAGCCTGACCTCTAATCCCTGCCCGGCTTTTTCTTTCAAAACACCAATGGCACTGCGGCCGGCTTTCGCTTCCAGACGGGTCCGGGGCAGATGATAGGTTGTAAAATCAAACTCGACATTGCACCGTTCGGCAATGGCCACGGTATTTTCCGCGGCCCCCGGAAAACCAGCCAGCATAGAAATCATCTTTCCGGCTGATTTTACATAAAGCTGATCGCTTGCCACCCGCGGGCGGTCCGGATCATCGATTGTTTTATCGGCCTTTTGGCAGAGCAGAATTTCAAGAAACCGGCTGTCGCCGGGGTTAAGATAGCGGCAGCAATTGGTGCCGACCATGGGAATCGACAGATCACGGCTCATTTCACGCAGGGCCTGATTGACTTCCGCCTGGCCGGCCAGGCCGGTGTTCTGGATTTCCAGGTAAAAGCTGTCTTCCCCGAAGACTTCCTTATAATATCGCGCCGCTGCCCAGGCTGCGCTAAAGGTGCCCTCCTGTACCAGCCTGGCAATATCGCTTTGCATGCCGCCGGAAAGACAGATCAGGCCCCGGCTGTATTGCTGCAGCACGTCGCTGTCCACACGCGGCTGCTGATAGAATCCGGAAACAGCGGCAAACGTCGCGATGCAACACAGGTTGCCATAGCCCTCCATATTTTCCGCCAGTAGCGTCAGATGGGTGACCTCCCGGCAACGGGCCAGGGTATTGTCCGCCATGGTTCGCGGCGCCAGATAACAGTCGCACCCGATAATCGGCTTGATCCCGGCCCTGACCATGGTCCGATAAAAATCCATGACCCCGTACATGACCCCGTCGTCGGTAATGGCCACGGCCTTCATGCCCATTTCGCGCACCCGCTCAACCAGATCCTCGATGCGAATGATACTGCCGAACAGGCTGTATTCGGTATGAACGTTCAAATGAACAAAATTCGGTTGTTCAGAAATCACGATTTTCTCCCCTGTTATCCATGCCACGCTTTGATGGCCGGACAATACATTGCCCTGCTGATGCTTCGACAAGCCAGAATTACATTCTCCTCAACACATCAGCAGGTTGAGTTCCCCGGGGCTCAACAACCATAGATAACGGCCTGCAAACCATCCATTCCAATCCGGGGATTTATAGCGTACGTCCACAGGAATTCAGTTGACAGATTGTCGGGCAGTGCCTCGTAAAGCGGATCCCTTGCTGCCTCCAATTCATAAAACGGAAGATCGTAAAGGGATATTGGCGTCAAAAGCTCAGTTGGCACATTTTTGGGCAGTGCCTTGTAAAGCGTATCGCTTGCTGCCTCCAATTCATAAAACGAAAGATCGTAAGGGGCTATCAGAGCCAAAAGCACGCCCTTGAAAAGCATGGATCTTTTTCGGGCGGACAGATAGCGCCAGGCGGAGGAGACAGCTGTTTCAGCTCGCTTCTTTCCCCAGCCCCAACCAATACCAAACGATAATTCTTTGGCCCCTGACATCATCAGCTTAATGTTGGCTAAATCCAGTCCCCCAAGTACTCCTTGACTACACAAAGCCTGGCTTATGCCTGAAACAGCAGCAGCCATAAGTATGTCAACACTCTGTGCTGAAACAACATTGCCGTCGCTACCTGTGTTTGAAATGTTGTCGTTTGATACGGTGATGACACAATCACCGGCCCGGCGCCATGCTTCAAGCCGTTGTTCAGCGAGCAGCTTTTTCCCGGTACTTACGGGATCGGACGGCATTGATACGACCGATAAGGTAAACTTCCCCATTTTTTTACCGATGTCCGATATAACCGGAACGACGTCAGCCGTTGTATGCTCTTCTAATCCGGCTATGATAAAAACAAGCTGGCTGTGATTTATAATGTCGCTGAGTTCACAAAATTGTTCCTTCGTGAAGGCGGGTATTGACCTTATGGGCTCGCTGCCGTGCGACTCTACTAAAATATACTCGATGGTGTCATCAATTCGGCCGTACTCTTCGAAAAGCCTTAAAACAGTATGCAGGCCGGCCCGGCCCACGCCAAAGGCCTTTATCGTTGCTCCGTTAGGGCTACTCTCGGTTTTGCACGGCAGACGCCTTATCGTTAAACCGCCGTTAATCTCTGGTTCTGCTGAAACGATGGCACCGGTCGATAAGGGTAAAATCATTCCCGCGCCCAATGCCATCCGCCGCATAAATTCGCGTCGGGAAAATAATGATGGTTTCTTCATCGTTAAGCCCCTCCGTATTCTTACATTGTCATTCACCTACGTTTTTCCTCGTCATCCCCTGGTTTGTCTTCTTGTCATCCCCCGGCTTCTCACTTTGTCATCTTCCGGCCACTTTTCCTGGGCACCCCGACCCTTTTCCTCGTCATTCCCTGTGCCCACTCCGGCCCTTTTCTCGTCATCCTCCGGCCACTTTTCCTCGTCATCCCCCGGCTTGACCGGGGGATCCAGAATCGCCCGATCAGGACGTCTGCGCCCCCCTACAGCGGTATATCGTCGTCCTCGTCCTCATCCTCATCATCTTCTTCGTCTTCATCCTCTTCTGCTTCCCGTATTTCGGCCAGGGTTTTTTCCGCCTGCCGGGCCACATCCGGGTCATCGTCCTCGGTCAGATCCTCCAGCACCTGAACCGGCGTGTCCGTGTTTTCGGCCAGGGCAAACCGCACGCCCGGGTCCTTCTGGCCGGCCAGCTTTTCGCACAACCAGTCTTTTTCACAGACTTCGTAAACCTCCGTAAAATACTCCAGGTCCCTGGCCATCGTGCTCAACAGCTCGCAGTCGCCGGTGGCAAGGTATGCTTCCATATCCCTGCGGGTCATGTGCTTTCTGGCGTGCCTGGAGTCAATGACCGCCCGCATGACTTCCAGCGATGAATCCTCGATCAGCATCCGCACCGTCAGCCTGGCCAAATGCTCTTTATCGACCAGGTTGACCAGCAGCGCGCTGGACTCCGATTTGGCCAACTCATGAAAAATGTCGCTGTTCTCAGGCGCGTCCTCCAGCCAGAATGCGATCTCTTCCAACCCTTTGTGGCCCAGGGTGATTTCATAATTGTTAATCATCAGTTTCGCGTTCATTTGCCTTCCTCCTTGTTTCGTCTATGCCCTTCCGTTGATTGGATTGTCTGCTTTGGCTGACACTATAAAACGGGATCGTTCCATAAGACGGAACAAAGAAGGCGTTTGCGGAGTATGGGCCGGGAATGGGGCAAAAAGCGTCCGGGCAGTTGACCTCTCGCTTGTAGTGCGAAATTGGCTTTACGACCGACAGTGTCGGGAGAATTTATTTCAAAGGAATCCGCTCGCTTGAACCTTGCCGACGCCGCGCAGCCCCTCTCCCGTCGGTTCGCCCTCGGTTGTTGGTCTCAATACGTCGAACTGCTCACGCTGGACGACCCGTCTGAACGCCGCTTCTATGAAATTGAGGCCGCCGTCAAACAGTGGAGCGTTCGTGAACTCCAGCGCCAGATCAGAGCGTCTCTCTACCAGCGTCTCGCACTCAGCCGGGACAAAGCCGAAATCCGTCGTCTCGCCACCGAAGGCCAGAGGGAAGAGCTGAAAACAAGGCTGGAACACATCACGAACGAGCTGGAACAGGCTAGTCGGGGAGATGGGGGAATATGAGGCCGATATTATTACGCCATCGATCCCGTAGCAACGAGGTAACTATTCAAAAATTTTGAATAGTTCAGACGAAGGAACCCGCCAAACCCGCCAGAGGTATGGGTCCCCAACCCGGGGACGAATTGCGTATGGTTACAAAGTCTGATTCATATCAGTTAATCAGGCAAATTCCCTGGGGGCATATTAAGTTACTTATTGGCAAGGTAGGGGAGAAATATCATTATATTTCAAAAATCAAGGACTCTTCGGCCCAATCAGGTCGGTGATGTATGAAACCAGTTGTTCCGCCTTTGGTATCCACGGCAAGACTTGAGATTCGTCAAAGCTGACAAAGTCAACATAGTCTCCTTCCTGTCGGCTTTCAAACAGGTCATTATAAATTTGCGCCATCTCCTTTGAAATTTTTCCGGTTTTAACAAACTGTTGATTAAAAAGACTGCGTACGCCGGAATGTTTGGAAGAAGACTGGCCGTCCAGCCATAAAAGTCCCGAAACGGCAAAAAGCAGGCATAATATAGACGGTTCACACAGGCATTCCACCGTCCGGCGTCAGCCAGAACACGAGCATCTTCCAGCGTTTCATCGGCTTTTGCCAGACGGTGCGCGACCAGATCCTTGTTCCACTCCATCAGATACGGATCCCTTCGGCTTCGACCTGTTGATAAAACGGCATTCCCTGATAACGTTTGCTTTTCCATTCCTGGTGGGAACGTACAATGGCGGAAATCACGGTTCCGGCCGACCATTCCACCTCATAGAGTCGGTGACGAATGCGATCGGTGCGTTCATCATCGACCAGACCATCCACCAGAACAAGAAGATCCCAGTCAGATTCCGGGCCGGCATCGCCCCGGGATCGGGACCCGTAAAGAATAATCTCCGCCGCCGGTTCAATCTCATGGACCGCCTGTCTTATCTGGTCCAGTAGCTGGTCTTGTTTCATCCGACGATCCCCCGGTAAGGTTCTTAACATATTGCAATTACGATTATTAAATAATGACACAGCCACGATCCTTTTGCAACACTTCATCCGACCGGCAAGACCACACAACCCGCTCATTGCCGGCGCCTTTTTCCGCACCGGCGATGTCGAGTCCTGGGGACGCGGCATCGAAAAAGCCCGCACCGCCTGCCAGGAAACCGGCACGGATTTCCCCACCTTCCGGTTTGAGCCCACCGGACTCATGGTCATGTTCAAAGGCCGGATTCCTGTGGAAGCGGTTTCTTCTGAAACCGAGGGAGACGTTTTGGTGAAAACGCCGGCTGATGTGAGTGAAGCGTCGGGAAAGCGTCGGGATAACGCCCAGGAAACTGTGGGAAAAACTGCGGGAGAAATCCTGCGGATTCTTCAAGCCAATCCAAAAATAACCCACATGGGGCTAAGTGAACGGCTGCAACTTTCGATACGCTGGGTAAAATGGAATCTGACGAAGATGAAGAGAGATGGTTTGATCCGCCGCATCGGGCCGAAGAAAGGCGGCCACTGGGAGGTGACGGGCGAGTATGTGCAAAATTTGCACATGCTGACGAGGACGGCAAGAAGTCTCCGGTCCAGTTTTTGCCTTGAACACGATTCTTCCCGGGTCAGGTAGTTGGGCCACCCGGCCAAATCCAATCCCTTCATTATTAATAGCGCTAATAACGCCATCATTCCATAGGAAGGAACGTCAAGTCGGATTTCGGCCGGCCATGCCGGAAAGGGCTTGCGCTTCAGGCGATTTTTCACCATATTGAATAAGCAATCTCCCGCAGACAGCGTTTCCGTTTTTAAGGGAATGGATTGAATTTCCTTTAAAAAAGATCACGTTGCGGTTAAATTGTTTTACAAAACAACAAGGGGGAAATCATCAGGCAATGAATGATCGGTTTTTCGAACAACCAGTCCTGAATTCACCATACACCTATCCGGCCCGCCACTGGGAACTGGACGGCCAGGGTCAACCGACCCAGAAAATTCTGGAATACCGCCGGCCGGCCCAATTCATCACCCCCATTCCCAAGCCGAGAAAACGCAAAAAGAGCCAAGAGCAGCAACTTGAGTTTGTCTTTGATGAAGGCAAGGGGCTGTCCACCGAGGCCCAGCAATACGACCCCACCTCCATCATCAATCAGCTTCGTCTGGAGGTGGGTCTCTGGCGGAAAATTCCGAATTCAAGCGACTGGCGGGTCACGCCGGAAACCGCCCGCCTGCTGCAACACTGGCGTCATCATAAATTCAACAGCTTCCGTCCCTTTTTCTGCCAGGTAGAAGCCATGGAAACCGCCATCTGGCTGACGGAAGTGGCCCCGAAGTCCGGTAAATCGGGCCAGGGCTTTCTGACGCATCTGGCCAATGCCAACAATGACGCCAACCCGGAAATCAGCCGCCTGGCCCTGAAAATGGCTACCGGCTCGGGCAAAACCACCGTCATGGCCATGCTCATCGCCTGGCAGACCATCAATGCCGTGCGTCGCCCCACCAGCTCGAACTTTACCCGCGGCTTTCTGGTCGTCACCCCCGGCCTGACCATCCGCGACCGACTGCGCGTCCTCTTTCCCAACGATCCGGACAGCTACTACCAGAGCCGGGAACTGGTTCCGCCCGACATGCTCGGCGAATTGCAACGGGCCAAGATCGTCATCACCAATTTTCACACCTTCAAAAGACGCGAGCGCCTGGAAATTTCTAAAGGCGGCCGCGCCCTGCTCCAGGGCCACGGCGCGCCCCTGGACACATTGGAAACCGAAGGGCAGATGCTGCAACGGGCCATGCCCGATCTCATGGGCTTGAAAAGCATTCTGGTCATCAACGACGAAGGCCATCACTGCTACCGCGAAAAACCACCGGACGAAGACGAGCTCGCCTTAAAAGGGGATGACCGCAAAGAAGCGGAAAAAAACAACGAGGCGGCCCGGCTCTGGATTTCGGGCCTGGAAGCCGTCAACCGCCATCTGGGGGTCCGCCGGGTTATCGACCTGTCCGCCACCCCGTTTTTCCTGCGCGGCTCCGGTTATGCCGAAGGCACCCTCTTTCCCTGGACCATGAGCGACTTTTCCCTGATGGACGCCATTGAAAGCGGCATCGTCAAGCTGCCCCGCGTGCCCGTGGCCGACAACCTCATCAAGCGCGATGATATGCCCCGCTTCCGGGACCTCTGGACACACATCGGCAAAAAAATGCCCAAGAAAGGAAGGGGGAAATCCGGCTCACTGGATCCCCTCAGCCTGCCCATAGAGCTGCAAACCGCGTTAGAAGCGCTTTACGGCCATTATGAAGAAACCTTTCATCTATGGGAAAAAGAAAACCTGCCTTCGCCGCCCTGTTTCATCGTGGTCTGCCAGAACACGGCCATTTCCAAGCTGGTCTATGACTATATTTCCGGCTTTGTCCGCGAAACGGAAAACGGCCCCGGCCAGGTGGAAAACGGCCGCCTGGCCCTGTTTCGCAATTTTGACGAAAACAACCAGCCCCTGGCCCGGCCGCATACCCTGCTCATCGACAGCGAACAGCTTGAGTCCGGCGATGCTCTGGACGACAACTTCCGGAAAATGGCCGGCGACGAAATCGAGCGCTTCCGCCGGGAAATCATCGAACGCACCGGCGACCGCCGTCAGGCCGAAAACCTCACCGACCAGGATCTGCTGCGGGAAGTCATGAACACCGTGGGCAAACCGGGCCGCCTGGGTGAGGCCATCCGTTGCGTGGTTTCGGTTTCCATGCTCACCGAAGGCTGGGACGCCAACACCGTCACCCATGTACTCGGCGTGCGCGCCTTCGGCACCCAGCTTCTCTGCGAACAGGTCATCGGTCGCGCCCTGCGCCGTCAATCCTATGCCACCAACGAAGCAGACGGACTGCTGAACCCCGAGTATGCCGACATTCTCGGCATTCCTTTTGACTTTACCGCCAAACCGGTGGTGGCCCCGCCCCAGCCGCCGTCTAAAACCATTCATGTCCGGGCTGTCCGGCCGGACCGCGATGCCCTTGAAATCCGATTTCCCAGGGTAACCGGCTACCGGGTGGAACTGCCCCGGGACCGGCTGTCCGCCAAGTTCACCGCCGATTCGGTGCTGACCCTGTCGCCCGATCTGGTCGGCCCCTCCATCACCAGAAATGCTGGCATTATCGGCCAGGATGTGGATCTCAGCCTGAAGCATCTGGAAACCGTTCGCCCGGCCACCCTGCTGTATCATCTCACCAAACAGTTGCTTTATACCCGCTGGAACGACCCGGACGAAGACCCCAAGCTCCACCTCTTCGGCCAGCTCAAGCAGATTACCCGCCAGTGGCTGGACACCTGCCTGGTCTGCAAAGGCAACACCTATCCGGCCCAGTTGATGTACTTGGAACTGGCCGACATGGCCTGTGAACGCATTACCAGCGCCATTACCCGCTCGCATGTGGAAGAATGTCCCGTCCAGGCCGTGCTCGATCCTTACAATCCCACCGGCTCCACCCGTCATGTCAATTTTAATACTTCCAAACAAGACCGTTATCAGACCGACGCCCGCCGCTGCCATGTCAACTGGGTCATACTTGACAGCGGCTGGGAGGCCGAGTTCTGCCGGGTGGCCGAGGCCCATCCCAGGGCCCGGGCCTATGTCAAGAACCACAACCTGGGCCTGGAAGTGCCTTACCGCTACGGTTCCGGCGTGCGCACCTACCTGCCGGATTTTATCGTCGATATTGACGACGGCCGCGACGATCCTCTGCACCTGGTCGTGGAGATCAAGGGCTATCGCGGCGAAGATGCCAAGGAAAAGAAAGCGACCATGGAAACCTACTGGATTCCCGGCGTCAACAATTCCGGCCGCTACGGCCGCTGGGCCTTTGCGGAGTTAACGGAGGTTTATGGCATGGAGAGCGATCTGAAGGATGTTATCGAAAAACAGTTCGAGCAAATAGTTCATTCTGTTTCCCCTCAGCCTTAGAAAACAGAGGATAGCCACATGGCAAAAAAGAGCACGAAAAAAGAAACTGTCAAAGAAGTCACCACCATCACCCACGCCAGGGCCTCGCGCAAGAACATCCCCACCGCCGAATATCAGTCGGTCATGCGCGACGAGGAGAAAAATCCGGTTCTCCTGGCCTATCAGCGCCGCAACCGCGACCTGGACCCCCAACTGGTCTGGCGCGGCAAGGATATGCAGGACTGGTCCGATCTGATCGTTCAGGCCCCGCCCCTGTATATTCAGGAAAAAGTCCATCCCAAAATCCTCATCGACGACCTGCGCCGCCAAACCGAAGCAGAAGAACAAGCCGGCAAACCCCAGCAACTGGATCTGTTTGCCGATTTTAACGGCCTGCCCGATGAAAAGGCCAAAACCGAGTTTTATAAGCACGACGCCAACTGGTCCAACCGCATGATTTTAGGCGACTCCCTCCAGGTCATGGCCTCCCTGGCCGAGCGCGAAGGCCTGCGCGGCAAAGTCCAGTGCATCTACATCGACCCGCCCTACGGCATCAAGTTCAATTCCAATTTCCAGTGGTCCACCACCAGCCGCGACGTCAAGGACGGCAAGGCCGAACACATCACCCGGGAACCCGAACAGGTCAAGGCCTTCCGGGACACCTGGCGCGACGGCATTCATTCTTATCTCACCTATCTGCGGGACCGGCTCACCGTGGCCCGGGACCTGCTCACCGATTCCGGGTCCATCTTTGTCCAGATCGGGGACGAGAATGTGCACCGGGTCCGGGCGCTGATGGATGAGGTGTTTGGAGAAGACAATTTTTGTTGTCAGATTGTATATCAGACTACTAGCACTCAAGGATCCAATCTGATGCCGATAGTAAATGACAATATTTTATGGTTTGGTAAAAACATTCGGATGACAAAATACCGACAACTTTTTAATCGTAAAATATTTGGTGAATTTGGCACTACTGGATACGGGCAAATCCAGACTGCAGATGGCAGAACTGCACCAATAGCGAGCATAAGTGATTTAGGAAAAGAAATAAAAGCAGGCGGAAAGATTTTTGCCTCTTCTGATTTGACTTCTTCTCACTATAGCAAGAGCGAAAACATTTATCATTGTGGAAAAGAATTTAACCCCAAAAAAAGATATTGGTCAACTTCGACAGATGGCATGTACAACCTACAGAAAGCGGATCGTTTGATGGTGGTTGGTGACACACTAAGATATAAACGGTTTCTTGAGGATTTTGATGTATTACCAATCACAAATTTATGGAGCGAGCAGCTTTCAGAACAAAATAAGTCGTATGTGGTACAAACAGCCAGCACTGTTATCCAACGTTGCATCCTTTTAAGCACCGACCCTGGCGATCTGGTTCTTGATCCAACCTGCGGGTCCGGAACAACCGCCTACGTGGCCGAGCAGTGGGGCCGCCGCTGGATCACCATCGACACCTCCCGGGTGGCCTTGGCCCTGGCCCGTGCCCGGCTCATGGGCGCCCGCTATTCTTATTATTTGCTGGCCGACAGCCCGGAAGGCCGGCGGAAAGAAGCGGAAATTACCCAGATCGAACCATCCCGCACACCCACCTATAACGACATCCGCCAGGGCTTTGTTTACCAGCGCGTGCCCCACATCACCCTAAAATCCATTGCCAACAATACCGAAATCGACGTCATCTGGGAAAAATATCAGGCGGTGCTGGAACCCCTGCGGGAAAAACTGAACAAGGCCGTAAAAGAAAAATGGGAAGAGTGGGAAATTCCCCGCGAAGCAGATGACAACTGGCCCAAAGCCGCGCAAAAACTTCATGCCGACTGGTGGGAAAGCCGCATTGCCCGGCAAAAGGAGATCGACGCCTCCATTGCCGCCAAAGCCGATTATGAATACCTCTATGACAAACCTTACGAGGACGGCAAAAAAGTCCGGGTGGCCGGCCCGTTTACCGTGGAAAGCCTTTCGCCCCACCGGGTGCTCGGGGTGGATGAAAACGATGAGCTGATCGACGGCGTGTCCGAACCCGGCGATGGCTTTTCAGAAACCTACGACTTTACCACCGTAATCCTGGAAAACCTGAAAATCGCCGGGGTTCAGCAGGCCCACAAGGAAGACAAAATCACCTTTACCTCGCTTGCGCCCTGGCCGGGCCACTATGTCTGCGCCGAAGGCCGCTACGCCGAAGGCGACACGGAAAAACGGGCCGCCATTCTGATCGGCCCGGAATTCGGCACCGTCTCCAAGCCGGACCTGGTGGCCGCGGCCCGGGAAGCCGGCGACGGCGGATTTGACACGCTGATTGCCTGCGCCTTCAACTACGATGCCCATTCCTCGGAGTTCGACAAGCTGGGCCGCATCCCCATTTTAAAGGCCCGCATGAACGCCGACCTGCACATGGCCGATGAGCTGAAAAACACCGGCAAGGGCAACCTCTTTGTCATCTTCGGCGAACCCGACATCGAGATCTTGCCTGCCGAAGACGACCAGATTCAGGTTCAGGTCAAAGGCGTGGATGTGTTCCATCCCTCCACCGGCGAAATCCGCAGCAACAACACTGACGAAATCGCCTGCTGGTTCATCGATACCGATTACAACGAAGAAAGCTTCTTCGTCCGCCACGCCTATTTCCTCGGCGCCAATGATCCCTACAAGTCACTCAAAACCACCCTCAAAGCCGAAATCAACCAGGAGGCCTGGGAATCCCTCAACTCCGACACCTCCCGCCCCTTCCCTAAACCCGCCTCCGGCCGCATCGCCGTCAAAGTCATCAACCACCTGGGGGATGAAGTGATGAAGGTGTTTAAGGTATGAATGATGATAATTGATATGAAAAGGTTTTAAAAGTCCTATTACGAAGATTCAAAGGAAATTATATGTCTGGCACATTCTTCATTCCTGATCCGGAGGTAATTCCCACCTCCCGTGTTGATCTGACATTCAGATTACGGTCTGCAATGCGTTATCATCGGGAACAAACAATACCGGGACTTGGTGGTGTATGGTTTGTTCGGCAACTGAGCTGGGCAGTTGCCGGCCTTAAATTAGTTCAAGAGAATATTAAGGAAAGTCCAATCAGAGTTGCAAACGCGATAGAGGCGCTTGGGTGCAA
Source organism: Thermodesulfobacteriota bacterium (assembly GCA_040753795.1). Classification (NCBI taxonomy): domain Bacteria; kingdom Pseudomonadati; phylum Thermodesulfobacteriota; species Thermodesulfobacteriota bacterium. Next base: position 108,375 of record JBFMDX010000008.1, on the reverse strand, counting down.
GGCAGAATATCAAAACAATTTGGACACTTACTCTTTCCGTGGGAAACGGGCATTCAGTCGAGATCAGGAGAATGACGACACTTGGAACTTCAGACAATTGGTTCAGAAACGGCATTACGTTCAGATTACCTACCGGCAATCAACCGTTCGTGCTTTACCCTCCAATATCGGGTTAGGGTTTGTGGAGGGCGAAGGAATTCGGTTCAACACAATGCATCTTTCAAAATTGGGAGAATCTCTTGCAGAGGCATTTCTTCTTAAGCAGGAAAGTGGAATTGGAAGGGGTAATAAAGCTGTCGTAAAATTTCTATCAGAATGGATTCAGGGACAAGCAGGCCCAGGACAATATGTTGATCCACAATCAATTTCACAGAGGTTAGGTCCCAGTTACCCTACAGAAAAAGAGAAGGAAATTGTATTAGGACGTCTTAACAGCTTTGTGACTGGAGGTGTTTGCTCTGATGATCAAGAGAGACGTCGGCGAATCGTCAAATATTTCAAAGAGAATGATTCAGGCTCGTGGCAAGACCTTTTAGAAAAGATGGCAGTATCCGACGAAAAAGCACGTATTCACGCAAATCATTTACTGAATGCAAAAGCATTTGAAGATATGCGGTTGAGTTGTGTCAAACTGCTGGATGTATCTGCAATGGCCATGGAAAATGAAGATATTGGTATACCTATCGTAAAATTATCACAATTGCAGGAGATTGCTCATGCTTTTGGAGAGGTAACTCGATCCGCAGAACAGTACCTTTCCTTAATAGAAAAACAGGGGCCATACCCGCGCGATGCACAAGTTTTTGCCAGTCAAATGGTGAGTGAAAATCTAAAAGAAAAACTGTCGTTTCTACTGGCACGTGATGGTCGCATACTCCAAATCATCGACGGAAAAGTTTCAAAGGGGCCTTTATTTAAAACAGGTTTCTCGGAGACTGACATCCATGACGAGGAAACCGGTGACAATACCCCTTCGGAAGTGAATCATGAAAACCCCTGGGTGCTTAACAGATTACAACAATTCCATAATCTCTGGCTCAATTGTGGAGGGGGAACAGTATAGTGTCTTCGAACAACTTGACGTTAAGTGAATTGTTTCTTCCTCCAGATGGCTTGGTAGGACAAGTCGGAATTACCTGTGCTTATAGTGCATCACAGTCGTATGTTGATCGAATTCTTGAAACTTTTACACAACGCAGCAAGATGCACAGAAGGTTATGCGGATATACAAATCTGTTTCTTATGCTTAATCCCCATTGTGTGGATCTGAACGAGTTGGAACTGCCAGGCCTTATATGGCTTAAACCTCATAGGTGTGAACTCTGGAAAAAATGGATCGCATCACAACATGCTAAGGTTGCCCTCCTCTCTTTCGGAAAAACCCCTAACGGAAAACCATTATGTTACCGTTTAGTCGTAACGAGTGGTAACTGGACAGAATCTTCGGGCAATCAGACAATCGAAATGGCGTGGTACCTCGATGTCAGAACTAATGAATCTGGAAAATTGTCCGCAGATGATAAAATAGATATTTTGGACATAGTCGCAGCCGCACAGTTTTTTAAAAATCTCATAACCTTTTATAGTGTGAATAAAAGTTTATGCAGTAGAATGCTGAATCTGATTGATTCTCTGGAGGCGGAACAAACAATCGGTAAAAAAAGGCCCCGTTTTTTTACTTCACTTGACCATCCTTTGCCTGATGGGACTCAGGAGAAAGCAATCGGAAGGCCTTTGATAACATCTATCATCTCTCGACTGAAGGGTGATCATCCTGCACGAAATATGCTTGTTTGCGGTTCGGGTTTTTTTGAGCAGGCAGGTGACTCTGATCTGGAACCGAAATCACTGAGCATTATCGGCACTCAATTAAAGTCTGCAAAAGTATTGCAGAAAGATCCAAGGAAATATCTGATTGCAAATCCGGATTTTTGTGGGCAGGTCGCCTTATGGGATAGAAGTGATACCCAAAGAAATTCATGGGAAATTCTCAAACCATCCGATCCTGCTGATGCAGGCAGATCGCGGTTGCACGCCAAGTACATCTTTGTCGGTAAATTACAAAGCTCGGGTAAAATAGAATACGGTTCTATTTACATTGGGTCAGGCAATCTTAGTATGATGGGATTGCATTCGGCACCCGGGCAAAGTCCTAATGACAAATTCGGTAAGGGAAACATTGAAGCTGGAGTTGTATTCCATTTCGATTCGAATGCAATCTTCAATGAGGATACACTGTATAAAACACTTGCATGTGGTGATGAGATTGATGTTGATAAAAACGATTTAAAATCAGGAAACGACAATGGGTCTATACCGGATATCGAATTTACCGAACCGCCTCCAATAACATATTTCGAGGTATCCGGAGAAAATATATTGCGCCCTTCCTGGAATAATGGATCGGTGTCTTTAAAAGACGATAAAATTTATCTGCTGAAGCATAATGAGATTTCTGAACAAATTATGGTCGGTTCTACCGTTGATGTTGGATGGGAAGGTAATATACCGAATTATGTGAAAGTAATTTGGAGGCAGGATAGATATATTATTCCTGTGATAACTGAAAACGGAATGTTCCCTTCTCAAAAACCAGAGTTAAGTCGTGTCGACGATCTATTTGCATTCCTTCTCAATTATCCGAATAACAATTTGGATGACAACGATCAAGACGATGGAGACGATGGAGACGATGGAGACGGAAAAGACAAAAATCATTCCATTAAACCGAAAAAAACAGATAAGAGCGGCATTGCAAAGGACCAATACCCGCTTTATACAAGCATGCGATTTGTTGAATTTTTAGCGGATCGTAATCAACATCTTCCAGGGCCGGAATATATTGAAGATTGGGTGAATCAAGTTTCTGCCACAATTTCCTGTCTGTCACCTGAGCAGATAACAGAGTGGCGTTCAATAGGGATTAATTTTCTCGAAGTGTTAAAGTGTCCAGATTTTGCACCTCCATGGAAAAACAAATTTTGGAATGCGTTAATTGACGAACTCGTAAACAAATGGGGCATGAAAAATATGCCGGGTGTTGTTGGAGGTGGAAATGTCTAATTTTAATTGGGACAATGTGGCAAGTCACCTCGAAGTTGTCATTGCATCCATGAGCGCATCCGGCAAAGGGAAACCCTGTTTCGGTCAGGAACATGCGGCAAGAGCAATTGTTAAGAGGCTCCGCGATGGTGGAACGATATTGGCGGATGAAGTCGGTTTGGGAAAAACCAGAGTGGCTCTTGCAATTATGGATGCGGTTATGCGGGCAGGTGGTGCGGTTGCGGCAGTAGTGCCGCCGGGGCTTGTTTATCAATGGGAATTTGAAAGTAAGGAGTTTAGCGACTCAATTAATTCCGTCGCCCCCGACACTTGTGCGTTGAAAAAAGCTAAAAAGCTCCGATCATACTGGGGTATTTATGATGACGTTGATACTTATCCACTTGTCAATCAGAAAAATGGCGATTGGTTACTGGTCTCGCACAACTTTGGCTTTTTAAACCGGGTTCAAAGCAATACGGAGCTTTGGAAGTTTGAACTTCCAATTCTGGTAAGAAGCCTGATCGCATTGTCTAATGAAGAACATGGAAATTCGATTTGGATAAAGTATTTAAGCAACGTGTTTGATGAACGCTCAAATCGATCATGGAAAACCAAGATTGAAAAAGAGGAGAAATGGAATAATCAGGTAAAAAAAGCTGCTGAATATCTTGTTAAAAAATATAATTCCTTAAGTAGCCATACACAAAATTTTGTAAATGAAATGGCCCCACCGATTAAGCGTGATGGGAGTCCACTTGACAATGCTGCGGAACCCTTTCAGCAAAATGGTTATGGCCGGAAACCCCTGCATGAACTTATCGGACATATACTTGGGAAAGTGGACCTTCTGATTATAGACGAGGCACACAAAAGTCGCGAAGAGCAATCAGAGGATTCCGATTCTAACGGTAGAGTGATGAAACGACTTTCGACCCTTCTTGAAGAGATCATCCAGCCGAGAAACAGCACTTCACGACGTCTCTGCCTGACTGCGACTCCAGTTGAATTGGGAGCAAGCCAATGGAAAGACCTGCTGCAGCGGGCAAAAATCAATGAAGTTGAAAAAGACTGCCTGGTTAAGTTTGAGGAATGCTTGAAAAAAGCAAATATGGCTCCGGACGATCCACAGGCTATTGATCAGCTTGAAATTACTGCAAAAGATTTCGAAGCGAGTCTGCGACCGGTAATGGTCAGACGCCGAAGAATCAATCAAAAGGAACATAAGGACCTTCTTATCTCTGAAGAAACCGCACACCCCCATCGATTCATGAATACCTTATCAGTGGATATTAATGATTTAAATGAACCTTGGAAAAAAGCGGTACTGGCGTTGGAAGGCATGTCTCTGGCGGCAGCTGGAACAAAAGTTAACAATGGAGCTAAAATAGTCAGATACCGCTATGCTTCTGGAATGCTTGATTTGAGTGCAGGCACGGCAGAACAAGATATGGTTGCGAATAATATTCCGGGCCCTAAATTATCGAAAGAAAACCGTGTTCGTTTCTGGCATAAACTTGCCCTTTCTCATGTAATAAATCATGACGGTAGGTGGGATAGTACCAGTCATCCACGGGTACAAAAAACAGCTGACTTTATTGAGGCGACACTGCGGGAATATCCGGACGAAAAATTTCTTGTATTCGGTACTTTTACCAAACCAATGCAAGGACTTGTGAAAGAATTGAACGCCCGCTATGTGATACGTCAACTTGTATCAGGAAAACCGACTCTTTCGATGAGAGTGTCTGATGATGCACTTTGGAATACTTATCAACGTCTTGACAATAGAAATGATATGTTGGGATTCAGTGATACACATTTACGGTTTAAAAACAAAGAAGACCTGATCAATAAACTTAAAGAGGCCGAAAAAGAGTATTTGAATCTTCAGGAACGTCTGGCAAGATGGTTTGATGAAGATGAATTGTTAAAAAAGCTTCCAGGAGACTCCTGCCTCAAAAGCATGAAAGATGATGAATCTTCCGGAAAAAATTTAAAAAGTGTATTGCACCAACTGCGGGCTGATTTGTTGGAAGAGTTACTTGAGGGTACATCAAATAGAAGAAATATTTTTTCTTTTAACGAAAATGATACTGAATTAGATGATGACAGTCGGAATAATTTGACTAAGCGAATAATCGAAATCTGGTCAGATTATATACAGGGTGCATATGATCAGAATCTCTCTTCAGATATCCAGAAAAGTACCGAATGGGATGGTGATAAGGAATTCCGGGAAGTTGATGCGCTTGGAGATCATATAACGCCATATCACCTGTTAAGTGCAATGGAAATTGATACTACCGAAAGAACCACGGTTCAGCGTGGCGGTTTCTGCAGATTAATGGACGGCAGTATGGCAATGTCTACGCGGAGAATAGTACAGGAACGATTCAATCGAAAAGGGGCGATGCCGAAAGTTCTTGTTGCCCAGAGCCTCGTTGGACGAGAAGGCCTTAATCTGCATCGAGCCTGCAGAAGAGTTGTTCTTTTTCATCCAGAGTGGAATCCGGCAATTGTTGAACAGGAAATCGGTAGGGTTGATCGAATTCGGTCCTTATGGAACGAGATGGCTATCGAGTGGAAAAACAACGATAAAAACCCAGAGACATATCCTAAGATCGAGTGCACGTTTGTAGTTTTTAAAGGCACTTATGATGAATGGCAGTTCCGAACACTTGAGAGTCGACGGCGTTCTTTGGAGGCACAACTGTTTGGGGCGTTGTTGGATGAGGAAGCGTTGGCTAGGCTGGGAGAAGGAGAACGCCTAAAAATAGCGAAAGCAGCACCAGATTTTGACCCGGTGAATACTATCCGAAAATAAAAGGCTTAGTTTTATGGTTTATTGACCGGGCCATTGTCCGGGTAGAGAAACTCATTGAGGAGGAAATGAAAAGTGACCAGGGATTTGGTGACAAACACGATTTCAACTTTCGACAAGGGGCAGCTTCTCGTTTATGAAGCGGAAGACGGCCGGATAAAAATTGATGTACGGTTGGAGGATGAGACCGTCTGGCTGACGCAGCAACGGATGGCGGATCTTTTTCAGACAACGGTTCCAAATATCAGCATGCATATCCGCAACATTTACGAAGAGGGGGAGCTGACGCCGGAAGCAACTATTAAGAAATTCTTAACAGTTCGTCGGGAAGGGGATCGGGATGTGCGCCGGGAACTGGATTTTTACAACCTCGACATAATCATTTCAGTCGGTTACCGCATCAAGAGCCGGGTAGCCACCCGCTTTCGCATCTGGGCCACCCAGCGTCTGAAGGAATATATCGTCAAGGGATTTACCCTAAATGATGAACGGCTGAAAGAGCCGGAAGGCGGGCGTTATTTTGAAGAGTTGCTGGCCCGTATTCGCGACATCCGGTCTTCAGAAAAGGTTTTTTGGCGCAAGGTGCTGGATATTTATGCCACCAGCATTGACTATGACCCCATGGTGGAGACATCTCAGAAATTTTTCAGGCAGGTGCAAAACATGATGCACTGGGCCGCCCATGGACAAACGGCGGCTGAACTGATTTATGAACGCGCCGATGCCGCGCGAAGCAATATGGGAGTGACCAATTATCCGGGCAATAAACTGCTCAAGCGCGATGTGGAAGTGGCCAAAAACTATCTGAACAAAGAGGAACTGGATCTGCTTAACCGGATCGTGACCGCTTATCTTGAGGTTGCTGAAATCCAGGCTTTGAACCGCAACCCCATGACCATGGCCGATTGGATAGAGCGCCTGCACCAGTTTTTAACCATGACCGGCCGCGAGCTGCTCACCCATGCCGGGAAAATAAGCCATGAAGAGGCGTTGCGCAAAGCCCACGAGGAATACGAAAGGTTCCGGGTACGGCAGTTGGCCGAACCGACCGAAGCCGAAAAACACTTCATTGAGGCGGAAAAAAAACTGAAACAGATTGAAACTGTCAATAAGCGTGGCCACAAAAAATGAGAAAAAATTCCACACAAATTATTTAATCAACCCTTACCACCCACCCCGACACCGGATAGTGCAAAATCTTCACCACCGGCTTAGCGCTGATTTCCTTTAGACAATTCTCGTAGGCGGCCAGTTGGCCGAAATATTCCGCTGACCTTTTATTGACCTCATCCTGGCTGCCGGGGAATGCCTTGTGGTCGATGATGACCAGTTGTTCCGGGGTTTCCAGAAGCAGGTCGATAAACCCGGAAATCAGGGTGCCGTTGTCCAGGCGGTGGAGGATGGGCATCTCTTTTTTCCAGGATGCGTTGGGGTAATTCCGGTCAACCCAGGCCGTAAGGGCGTCGGCGGATTGCAGAAGGTGTTCGGGCGTTAAGCTGGCGGCGGTCTGCCAGCGGTGCAGGATATCGGCGGCCAGGGTCAGGCGTGCGGTTTTCTCAAGGCCGAGGCGGTCGGCGGCATAAAAGGTGTGGATGGCTTCGCCCAGGGCGGTCATGTCCGCCTGGTCGGCCAGGGGCAGGCGGTCGCTGATTTTCTCCAGGGAGATGATCCGGCCGGTTCCGGGGATGGCCGAGGGAGAGAGCCGGGCCGGGGGATGGCCGGAGTCTTGCAGCGGGGGGCAGACGTCCGGATAATCTTTTCCCGGAATGGTTTGCCGGGGTTCGGGGTCGACCGGGTTCAGGACGCGGGTGTGAATGTCTATCTTTTTGCCGGCCCAGGTGGCCTTGTTTTTGTCCGGGGGGCACAGCAGCCACTGGTTTTGATCGTCGACCAGCATAGCCAGGATGCCGGAGGAAAATTCCTTTTCCCGTCCGGCCAGGATGAGGCGGTCCCGGGCGCGGGTCCAGCCCACGTACAGCAGGCGCAGCTCCTGGCGGTTATGCTGGCGGGCGGTTTCTGCCATGGAGGGATGGTTTTGCAGGCGGTCGTGGAAAGCCGAATTTTTCGTCCGTTCATGATAGGGGGAGATCCAGAAGCGCAGCAGGCGGTCGGCCAGGGGGTTGTCCAGGCTGAAGGTCCGCCAGTTGTTGACCACCTGCACGCCCAGGGGATCGGGATCAAAGGTTTTGCCGATCTGGGCCAGGACGGTGATGGGCCATTCCAGTCCTTTGCAGGCATGCCAGGTGACGATGTTGACGGCGTTTTCGCCGGTGACCGGCGCGCGGCTGTCTTCTTCGTTGGCGTTGAGATCATAGAGGTGGGCGATGAGCCCGGCCGGGGTGCAGCCGATACCTTCCTCAAAGCAGGCGTTGATGTAGTTGCGGGCATGGGCCTTGAGCGAATCCAGGTTGGCGAAGCGCTCGGCGGCATCGCCCCAGGCCAGGCACCACTTGCGGATATTGACGGCCCGGCAGACCCGATCCAGGCTCTGCTCGATGCCGGCGGCCGGGTGCAGTTGCGATTGGGCGATGATGGCGGTGATTTCGGGCAGGTCGGCAAAGGCCGGGGCGCCGGGGTTTTTTAACAGGGTTTCCAGCCATTGCCCGGGGGCATCCGGAAAATGAAAGAGGCGGGCCAGTTCGGCCGCGGCCAGGGAGTCGCGGACATCGACCCAGAGGCGAAGGCCGGCCATGACGGCCATGATCTCCGGGGTGTTGAGCAGGCCGGTCCGGGGCAGCACGGCCCGGATGTTGAGGCTTTCCAGGGCGGCGGCGGTTTTGCGGCCGACGTCGTGGCTGCGGCAGAGGATGGCGATGTCGCCCGGTTTGACCGGGCGGGTGGCGCCGGTGGCCTTGTCGCGGACACGGGTGTTCGGGTCGTTTAAGAGCTTGCGGATACCATCGGCCAGGGCCGCGGCGTCCTGGGTCTGTGATGCCCGGCCACTGCTGGTTATGGTCCACCATTCGACGGTCGGACCCAGATCCGGGTCGTCTTTTTGATGGGCCGGAGAGAGACGGATCATGTCTTCGGGGATGCCGTGCCGGGCAAAGGCCCGGCTGAAGACATCCGAGGTCAGTTTGACCAGGGGCGGGCGGCTGCGCCAGGATTTGTCCAGGATTTCGGGGCGGCGGTTTTTGACGATTTCGGCCAGGCAGGTGTCCATGAGGGCCGGGTCGGTGCCGCGAAACCCGTAGATGGACTGCTTCTGGTCGCCCACCCAGACGGTTTCTTTGCTGATGCCCGCCAGTTTCAGCAGGATGGCCAGCTGGATGGGGCTGGTATCCTGGAATTCATCGACCAGCAGCAGGTCGATGTGGCCCTGCAGGCGGCTGACGACTTCGGGCCGGTCGAGCAGTTCGAGCATCAGGACTTCCTGGTCGGTAAAGTCGACCACACCCCAGAGCCGTTTGTGCTCCTGGTAAATATCGAGGGTGGCAATGGCGATATCAAAGACCAGGCCGATGGCGTCATCCAGGTCCTGTTTTAAGCCGGGGTGGCTGTCGTGAGCGGCGGCCAGGGCCATGAGGGGTTGGGCAAGTTCAGCGGACTTTTTTCCGAAACCGGGGTTGGTGAGTTTAAGCCAGGCCGCCCAGGCAATCGGCCGGCCCTGTTGCATCTGGGTCAGGGTGTTTTGGCAAAAATCAAGCGCACTTTTGGTCCCCTTGGTGGTGTCTTCATCCAGGTCGATTTGGGGGATCAGGGCGGCCAATTCGTCTTTGACAGACTGCTCCAGGTCGGCCGCGGCCTTGGCCGTGGATGTCCGGCCGAGCAGGTACCGGATGCTTTCGCGGCTGTGGGCTTTTGATTTTTCCAGGTCCGCTGTTGTCAGGCCGTTGCTTCTGGCCAGGCCGATGATATCGCGGACCGATTCGGACCAATTGAAGCTGGTCAGCCGGTTTTCAAGCTCGGTCAGTTGACGGGCGCGGTCCTGGGTGACCACGCTGGAGATGGCGCGGCGGACTTCCCGGTTGGCGGCGGCTTCGTCCAGCACGCCGGCCTCGGGAAAGATGCCCTGCTCAAAGGCAAAATCGCTGATCAGGCGGCCGCAGACGGAGTTGATGGTGCCCATGCGGGCGGCGGCCAGGCGGTTGGCTTCCTCGATCAGGTTTCCGGCGATCAGGTGCCGGCGGACCCGTTCGGACAGTTCGGCCGCGGCCTTGCGGGTGAAGGTGGTGGCGATGACAGCTTCCGGCCGCACACTGCCGGCGGTAATGCGTTCGTGCAGCAGGGTGGAGAGGCGGTAGGTTTTGCCGGAGCCCGCGCTGGCGGTGATGATGTGGATGTTTCTCATTCCGCCTCCATAAACGCCTGGCCGCAGAGAGCGCCCAGATTGCAGAAAGCGCAGGGTTTTAAGGAAAGCCGGCCGTCGATGATTTGGCTTTCTTTGGGAGGTTCTTCCTGGTTGCCCGGAATCCCGACCTCTCCCCGGTCAAGTTCTTCACGGACGGCTTTGTACGTGGTTTTAACGGCCTGCCAGGTCTCTTTTAATTCAATGCCATTAACGGCGATTGCTTCGGGGAACGCCCGCGGTTCGGTGGTGATCAGTTGCCCGGTTTTGAGCATGAAATAGGCGGCCGGAGGGAAAGGCGCGCTTTCTTTTCCCCGCAGCAGGTGGCCGTAAACCGCCAGTTGGATGCTGGTGCCGTTGGCCAGCTCGGTCTGGCGGTATTTAACCCCGCCGCGTTTAAAGTCGATCACCGCCTGGGGGGTGCCGAGCACCAGGTCCGGACGGCCGTTGAGCGTAATCTTCAGGGACGGCGCCTTCTGTTCATATTTCTGCTCCACGGCGTCAATGGAAAAGCCGACCCGGTCCATCAGCCGGAAGATCTGAGCGGCGGCTGTTTCCGTGTTGCTTTTCACCCGGGCCCGCAGGTCGTCGTGACCGGGAAGGAAAAATTTGGCTGCCAGAAACGGCCCCTGTTGATCGAATATGCTGCCGGCCTTTTTGGCGGCGGCGGTCGGCGCCTGTTTGCCCTGTTCCAGCAGGCGCCTTAAAATTTCATGAATGAACCAGCCTTCCAGCTCTTCGGGTGACGAGAGGGCGGCGGACAGGCCGCTGGAGATCCGGCCCAGGCGGGTTACCAGCCAGCGAAACGGGCAGGAAAACAGGTCGGACAGGCTGTCGGGCGATTCCGACTCGGGCCTGATGATCAGGGTTGGATCGATATGCAGTTCGCTCTCCGGGCCGGGCAGGGGAATTCTTTTGCGTTTTTTGAGGGCCGGCTTTTTGGGTGAGAGAATGTCCCGCGTTTCAAGGGCCGCGGCATTGGCGCTGTTTTTTAACCGGCCGACCAGTTCGTCCCACAGGGGGTGGGGGAACTGTTCTTCGTTGGCAAGGCTGTTTTTCGGGCAGACCAGAATGAGCTGCTTTTCGGCCAGCAGCAGGGGTCGCTGCCAGCGGACGGCGTTGCGGATGGCCTGCCGGCCCGGGTCGGGCAGCACGACGCCGATATCCCGCAGGGAGCGTCTTTCGTCATCGGAAAACGGGTCGGTGAAAACAGACCCGGCTGAATCGCGGTTAAATGACCACCAGAGGATGTTTTCGGCCCGGTCCACCAGGCATTCGGGCGCGTCCACATGGGCCAGGCCGGCCTGGTCCGGGTACAGGGGCAGGACATGGCTTTCAACGGTGATATCGTGAATCATGCGCCGGATCTGGGGCGCGGTGAAATGTCCCAGCCCGGACAGGGAAACCATGCGCCCGGCGTTTTCCAGTTGGGCGATCAGTGGCTGCCAGTCCAGGCCTTCGGCGGGATCATGCTGCATGCGGCCACGGGCCCAGTTGCGCAGGAGATCGATGCGGGTGTGGACCTCGGTGACCGGGTATTGTTTGTCCCTGATGCAGGGGTTGAAAATGGCTTCCAGCCGGTTTTTGAGGTTTTTGAGGCGGCTGGTGTCTGGGATTTCCTGCAGGCCCGTGTCCAGGGCCCGGCGCCATTCTTCTGATTCCACGGCCGGGTAGTTTTGCAGCGCCCGGATCAGCCGGAAGGCGATCCCCCTGGGGATGGGGCTGACCGGCAGCATCAGCAGTTCCAGGGCCCGCTGGGGGTCGGGCGGGGACCAGGCCATTTCCAGCACCAGCGGCAGGATTTGCAGCAGGGCGTTGTCATACACCGGGATGCCGCCGCCGGTGGTGGGCAGGCCGAAGCGGTACAGGGCGGCATCCAGGGTGTTGTCCGGGCCGATGATGACGGTGCGATCCAGGTTTGAAAGGCCGGACAGCCAGGCCGCTGCCTCCTGGGCGGCCGCTCCCGGGGTAAGGGGCCGGAGAAGTTGCAGGGAGCCGTCGCCCGTGGGCGAAAAGGCGGTTTTACGGCAGGCGGCCAGGTCGCCTTTGGGTGTGGCCGGGAGGATGCCCTGGATGGCCACGGTGGTACCGGTCTGTGTCAGGGCGGTGATGACCTGCTGCCAGGTCCGGGGCAGATCGGCCGGCGGTTCAAATAGGTGCAGTTCGGAGATGGCGTTGTTTTGGCCGGAGATGGTTCCGGCGGCCTGACGCAGGCGGTCGGGAATGCCGGGCAGGACGGCGGCGGTGACTTCGGCCAGGGCCGGCAGGCGGCCATGGCCTTTTTCGCCCTGCCAGCCGTGCAGAAAGAGAAAATCCCGCCAGTCCAGAATTTTGGCGGCCGTGCCAAAGGGGTCAACGACGGCGGACTGGCTCCAGAACCGGCTGGTTTGGCGAATGGCCGGCACCAGGGAGGCGACACGGACAGCCCCGGGTATGCCGGGGCCGCGCAGGCCGGTCATGGTTTCGATGAGGTTGAGCAGGCCCAGGGGGCCGACCCAGAGTTCGCCGGCCGCTGCTTTGCGGTCTGTCAGGGGGCCGGGCCAGCAGCCCTGGTCAAAGGCCATGTCGAAGGTTATTTTCATATTATATCATTTCTGGCGACTTCGTAAAAACAGGCAAGAACTTGATCGGTTATTCCGACCAAAACAGATCATAGCTGACGCTGCGGCCGCCGCCGGGATTTTTTTTGAGTATGCCCATGCCGACCAGTTGGATCAGGTCTCTTTTAGCGGTTTCCCGGGTGGTTCTGGTCATGGCCCGGTATTTTTTATTAGTCAATCCCCCCTCAAATCCTCCGGGCCCTGCATCTAAAAGCTTGTTGACCGCTTTTTTCTGACGGTCGTTAAGGTTATGGTCAGCCACGTTCCGCCAGAAGCGGGCTTTGTCCATGACCTTGTTAATTTCGAGGGCGGATTGCTCCATTGCCCTCTGAAGACATTCCAGAAACCAGATGATCCATTCGGTGATGTCGCCCTTGCCCTTTTGCGTCCGTTCCAGGACATTATAGTACTGCTCGCGTTCGGCGTTGATCTGGGCGGACATACTGTACAGGCGAAAGCCTTTTTTTTCATCCTGGGCCAGGGCCATGTCGGTGATGGCCCGGGCAACGCGGCCGTTGCCGTCGGCAAAAGGGTGAATGGTGACAAAGCGGAGGTGGGCTTCGGCCGCCCGCACCAGTCCGTCGAGCCGGTCCGGCGATGATTTGAACCAGGCCAGAAACTGTTTTATTTCAGCCGGCACGTTTGCGGCCGGTGGGGCTTCAAAATGTATTTTTTCCTTGCCGACCGGCCCGGAAATTACCTGCATGGGAGTTTTGTCCCGCCGCCAGTCACCCGTGACGATTCTGTGCAGGCCCGCGTACCCGGTCGGGAAAAGCGACGCCTGCCACCCTTTTAGTCTTGATGCCGTCAATGGCGTGGCATAATTTCGGGTGGCATCGATGAGCATTTCCACCAGGCCGTCAATGTGCCGATCGGAGGCCGGCAACCCGGCTGTCGGCAGACCCAGCCGTCGGGCGACGGATGAGCGGACGGCTTGGCGGTTAAGGGATTCGCCCTCTATGGCCGCGGTGGTGAAGGCCTCTTCGGTCAGCACATCGGCCTGCAGGTTCAGCTCAAAATAATCTGCCCTGGCAAACAGTTCTCCCTGGGCCTGACGTGTTTTGCCCAGGGGGCGTAACAGCGCTGAATCGTCCCGGATCAGATTCGGCCATGCGGGGAGCTGCCATATATAGCGCGTCATTATTACCTCATCAATGGATGACCCGAATATCTTTTTTTGGGTTATGTTTTGACCCGATTATGACGCATAAATGGGTCATTGTCCACTTTTTTCCCTCGTGGCACCTATAAAAAACAAGTTCCATCCGATCCGTCTGCTTGACACCACCAGCATCGCACGTTATTGTTCCATAAAACGGAACGATAATTCCTTTTATGAGGAGGGGGACTCATGCCGCGGAAGAAATCGGATAAAACCTACGGGGAAAAGCTGATCTGGCTGTTTGCCGAGCTTTATTTTACAGGGAAATCCCGGTCGCTGAGCGACCTGGCCGAGGAGATGGAATGCTCCAAACAGGCAGTGATACGGATAGTCAATCATATCAGCCGGGCATATGTGCCGATTGAAGAAACCAGGGAAGGCAGAAAGAGCTATTACCGGATCCCGCGGCCGGAAACGCCTCCCGGCGCCGTGAGTATGTCGCCGTCCGAACTGTCCATGCTGTACATGTGCCAGGCCTTTACGCGGCACTTGCTGGGCAAAGATCTGTTTCTGGAGTCTGAAAAGGCCATTCAGAAAAGCAGCTTGCTGGCGGCCGGCTCGGCCGGATCCGATTCCTTCGCGGCCTTTCTGCCCGGCACCATCGATTACACGCCCCGGCAGCAAGACATCCGGCGGTTGATCAGGGCCATGGATGAGAAGACCGTCTGCGAGATCGTTTACAAAAGCCCCATGGAAGAGACGGGCAAAACCTTTTATATCAAGCCCTACAAACTTTTTGCCTATAACAACGCCCTTTATCTTCACGCCGGCATGGCCCGTTATCCCGGATCACGGAAGACGGAGTTTGACTTTGATCCCCTGCTGGCCGTCCATCGGCTGGAAAAGGTGTCACCGACCGATAGAAAGTTCGTTGTTCCCAAAGACTATAACTTTGAGAAACAGTTCAACCAAGCCTTTGGCATAATAAAAGACGATTCCTTCCGGGTCAGGCTGGAGCTGAGCGGGTATGCGGCTGCCTATGCCATGGAACGTCGCTTGAGCCCGGACCAGAAAATTCAGAGGAAAAAGGAGGGCATCATCCTGACCTTTACCGCTTCATCGGAGCCGGAGGTGCTTTCCTGGGTTTTGTCGTTCGGCGATCAGGTCAAGGTGCTGTCACCCGCCTGGCTGGCGGATGAAGTGGTGCAATCCATAGAAGCAACAAGAAAAAAATACCGATAACTATTTTATCTGACAGTCAAAATCCATGCCGGCGCGCTGGATATCATCGGCAGCCGTTTGATATGCTTGTTGAAAGCAACATGGCCTGCAAAAAAGAAATGGCCTCTTTTTCGACGAAAAAAGGCCATTTTGAATTTTGGCTCCCCAGCACGGACTCGAACCGCGGACACGGTGGTTAACAGCCACCTGCTCTGCCGACTGAGCTACTGGGGATCAGTCAAGTAAACCAGAAATGTTTATAAAAACTCCCGGTTAAAGTCAAGATAAAAACGGAAAAATTTTTCCCCGGCGGGATAAGAGATCACAGCACTTGTTTCAGAAACCGGCCGGTGTGGGATTCTTTGACGGCGGCCACCTGTTCGGGGGTGCCTTTGGCCACCACCCGGCCGCCCTCGTCGCCGCCTTCCGGGCCGAGGTCGATGATATAATCGGCGTGTTTGACCACGTCCAGGTTGTGCTCGATGATGATGACCGTGTTGCCGGTCTCCACCAGCCGGTCGATCACGGCCAGCAGCTTCTGGATGTCGTCGATGTGCAGGCCGGTGGTGGGCTCGTCCAGGAAATAGACCGTCTGGCCGGTGCCTCGCTTGCTCAGCTCCCGGGAGAGTTTGATGCGCTGGGCTTCGCCGCCGGACAGGGTGGTGGCGGCCTGGCCCAGGTGAATATAGCCCAGGCCCACGTCCACCAGGGTCTGCAGCCTGGTGCGGATACTGCCGATATTCTTGAAAAACTCCATGGCCTGGTTGACGGTCATGTCCAGCACGTCGGCGATGGTTTTGCCCTTGTAGTGGACTTCCAGGGTTTCCCGGTTGTAGCGCTTCCCCTTGCAGATGTCGCAGGCCACGAACACATCCGGCAGAAAATGCATCTCGATCTTGATGATGCCGTCACCCTCGCAGGCTTCGCAGCGGCCGCCCTTGACGTTGAAGCTGAACCGGCCGGGAGTGTAGCCCCGGGTCCGGGCGTCGGGCGTTTCGGCAAAGAGCTCGCGGATGAAGGTGAAGACGCCGGTATAGGTGCCGGGGTTGGAGCGGGGCGTGCGGCCGATGGGCGACTGGTCGATGTTGATGACCTTGTCCACCAGTTCGATGCCGGTGATGTCGTCATGCCGTCCCGGTGTTTTGCGGGACTGGTTGATGCGCTGGGCCAGGCGCCGGTAAAGGGTGTCCAGCACCAGGGTGGACTTGCCGGACCCGGACACGCCGGTGACGCAGATGAGGGTGCCCAGGGGGAAGGCCACGTCGATGTTCTTGAGGTTGTTCTGGCGGGCGCCGCGCACGACCAGGGCCTTCTTGCCGGCCGGCCGCCGTTTTTCCGGCACGGCGATGGATTTGCGGCCGGAAAAATACTGCCCGGTCAGGGACTCGGGGTGGTTGAGCATCTCCGCCGGCGGGCCGGCGAACACCACCGAGCCGCCCTTCATGCCGGCGCCGGGACCCATGTCCACCACGTGGTCGGCGGCCATGATGGTCTCCCGGTCATGCTCCACCACCAGGACCGTGTTGCCCAGGTCCCGCATTTTCAGCAGGGAGGAGAGCAGCCGCAGGTTATCCCGCTGGTGCAGGCCGATGCTGGGCTCGTCCAGCACGTACAGCACGCCGGTCAGCTTGGAGCCGATCTGGGTGGCTAGGCGGATGCGCTGGCTTTCACCGCCGGAGAGGGTGCCGGCGCCGCGGTCCAGGGTCAGGTAGGTCAGGCCCACGTCCGCCAGAAAACCGAGCCGTTCGTCGATCTCCTTTAACACCGGCGCGGCGATGATCTTCTCCTTGCCGGCAAAGGCCAGGCCGGCGAAAAATTCCCGGGCCGCGGCCACGGACAGGGCGGTGGTCTGGGAAATGGTGCGGCCGCCGACGGTGACGGCGCTGCTGGAGCGGTTCAGGCGTGTCCCCCGGCATTCGTCGCAGACGCTGAAATTCATGTACTGCCGCATCTCCTCCCGGGACCAGGCCGAATCGGTTTCCAGGTAGCGGCGGTGCAGATTGGGAATGACGCCCTCAAAGGCCTTGGTGTAGGTCAGGCGCCGGCCGCCCCGCTCCACGTAGAACGGGATCTCGGTCCGGCCCGAGCCATACAGCAGGATCTGCCGGAAGGGTTCCGGCAGATCTTTGTAAGGGGTATAGATATCCACCTTGTAAAAGGCGGTCAGGGCGTCCAGAAAATCCGCGAACTGAACGGAATTGCGGTTGGCCCAGATGGCGATGGCCCCCTGCCGCAGGGACAGGTTGGGATCCGGCACCAGCAGGTCCGGGGCAAATTCCATGACCGACCCCAGGCCGTCGCACTTGGGGCAGGCGCCCTGGGGGGAGTTGAAGGAAAAGCTGGCCGGGGTCAGTTCCGGGCAACTGATGCCGCAGACGGTACAGGCGGATTTTTCGCTGAACAGCAGGGTGCTGGCGGCCTGGCGGGTCCCGGCCTCCAGCACGTCCACGATGGCCATGCCCTCGGATTTGGACAGGGCCAGTTCCAGGGAGTCGGCCAGGCGCTTTTCAATGCCCGGCCGGACATGGAGCCGGTCGCAGACCACCTCGATGGTGTGCTTTTTGTTTTTTTCCAGCTTGGGGACCGCTTCCAGTTCATGCTGCTCGCCGTCGACCCGGACCCGGGCGAACCCCTCTTTTTTCAGGCGGGCCAGCAGCTTTTCGTGGGACCCTTTCTGGCCGGTCACCAGGGGCGAGAGAATGACGATGGCCGTGCCCCCGGGCAGGGCCGTGACCTGATCCATGATCTGGTCGATGCTCTGGGACGAGATCGGCCGGCCGCACAGATAACAATGGGGGCGGCCGCAGCGGGCAAACAGCAGCCGCAGGTAGTCGTAAATTTCGGTGACCGTACCCACGGTGGAGCGGGGGTTGTGGCCGGCCGTCTTCTGCTCGATGGCGATGGCCGGCGACAGCCCTTCGATGACGTCCACGTCGGGCTTGTCCATGCGGCCCAGAAACTGGCGGGCATAGGTGGACAGGGATTCCACGTAGCGGCGCTGGCCCTCGGCGTATAGGGTGTCAAAAGCCAGGGAGGACTTGCCTGACCCGGACAGGCCGGTGACAACCACCAGCTTGTTGCGCGGCAGGGTCACGTCGATGTTTTTCAGGTTATGCTGCCGGGCGCCCCGGATAATGATGGCATCAGTGGTCATGGCCGTTCCGTTCCGGCGGCGGACCGGGTCGCCTGATGAACCGCCATGCGGACGGCCGCTATCAGGCTGGCGCAGCCCGCCTTGCCGGTGCCGGCGATATCATAGGCCGTGCCGTGGTCCACGGAGGTGCGGATGATGGGCAGGCCCAGGGTGGTGTTGACGCCGTCTTCAAAGTGGAGCAGCTTGAGGGGAATCAGCCCCTGGTCATGATACATGCAGACCACGGCGTCGTAGCGGCCGGCGGCCGCGGCCACGAAAACGGTGTCCGGCGGCAGCGGGTCGGTGATGGTCGCGCCGGTGGTTTGCCGGGCCTTGTCCACGGCCGGCGCGATGAGCCGCGCCTCTTCATCACCGAACAGGCCGCCTTCGCCGGCATGGGGATTTAGCCCGGCCACGGCGATAGAGGGAGAAACGATGCCGAACCGGGACCGCAGGCTTTCGGCCGTGATCTCCAGAACGGTCTGAATCTTTTCCGGCGTCAGCGCGGCCGGGACCCTGGTCAGGGCCATATGGATGGTCACCAGCACCACCCGCAGGCGGTCGCCGGCCAGCATCATGGCGTAGCGCTTGCAGCCGACCCGCTCGGCGATCAGCTCGGTGTGGCCGGTGTAGGGGCTGCCGCCCATTTTCAACGCTTCCTTATTAATAGGCGCGGTCACCATGGCGGCGATTTTTCCGGACACGGCCAGGTCGACGGCCGTGGTAATGTACGCCTCCATGAAGCGGCCGGTCTCCGGGGTAGGCCGGCCCCACTCGACCGGGCCGGAAAAGGGGCCGCAAGGGTTTATCACGGCGATGGTGCCGCGAACATATTTCCCGGCAGCCGGATCAGGGACCGGATGAAAGAGGGGATTCTGGCCGACAATCCCGGCGGCCCGTTTTAACACATCGATATCGCCGATCACCAGGGGGCGGCAAAGCGCGTACAGGGATTCGTCCGCCAGGGCGCGGATGATGATTTCCGGTCCGATCCCGACCGGATCTCCCATGGTGATGCCGATGAAGGGGCGGGTGGTCATGGGTTGTGTCCCATTTGAAAACGTTTCGGTGAGCCTATTAATAAAAACAACGAATGGACACCAGTTAAAAATGAAGAATAGATATTACTCCCCGGGCGTTTCTTTTTCAAACAGAAAGGAGACCGCATCCGAAGACGGGAAACCCGCCCCGCCGGCCATGGGAATCCGGCCCCAGACGATCAGGCAGATTTCATCAATTGTCTTGATTTGTTGCGAAATCTTTTCGATATCGGCGGTCGCCCCGATGCGGGTGCCCTGGAGAAGGAGGGTTTCCATGTTGCTTTTATTCAACTGTTCCGTCACCCGGCGGCTGTATTCCATCTGCTTCAGGCAGCGTTCTCTTTCCGCGCCGAAAACCATCCACATGTCTTCATCCGTTATCGGCCGGCCCGGAAGGTCGAGGATCACCTCAAGATAAGAAAACCATTGCTCTTTTGTGGCCGGACCGGATTGCCGGATGAATCGCAGCAGAAACGATGTTCGCGGCCCGGTCAGATCCGCCCGGGAGTGACGGATGGCGGCCAGGGCCGCCAGCAGGTCGGAACGCTCCGGCAGGCGCTCTTCCAGGGCAGCTCGGATCTCCGGGTCGATGGCCCGCGTTAAGTTAAGTTGGCCAAGAAACCGGCGCCGGCAGGAACCTGGTACGAAAAAGCAGACCGCCCCGGACAGGCCGGGTACCCGGACGCTGGTCGAAAGCGCTTCCGGCAGCAGGGATAGCACCTTATTAACAGCTTCGTCCGAAAAAGAGGCTCGCGAAAACAACTCCTCCATCTCGCGGCAGACGACCGGATCCGGAGAAATAATCAGTTCGATCAGTCCTTCCCGATCAGCACTGTCGGCGTTGTTTAAAATGGCTTGCAGTTGCCCATAGCCGGGATAAGCAAACGTGGAGTTGATGAAATGAACAACGGACGCGTCCGCTTCAAATCCGGCGGCCATCAGGTTCAGAATCCTCGCGGCCAGTTCCCGGCAATGGTCAGATCCGCTGCTCATAAAGAAACCTTTGATGGTAATTAGTAAGGCGGTTTTTAGCGGCGCCTTTTAAAAATTATGATAGGATATCACTCACCATTGCGTCAATCGGTTAAACTCGCATGAAACTTTATTCCTTTGGGTTCCGCTCGGTTTTTATCGCTGGCCGGCATGACGACGCGTCGTTGAAAACAGGAGCAACAATCATGGCAGGGAGACAAGCGACATGAGCAGGCGGTCAATACTGTCGGTTCTGATGTTCGCTCTCATCCTGGTTCGCCTCCAGGGCGGGGCCGCGCCGCCGGTTGCCCCGGAACCGGCCGGCAAGGAAGCGCTCTACGGCCCGGCGGTTCAGGTCGGAACTATTGTCGACCCGGAGATTGCCGAAGCCTCGGGCCTGGCCGCCTCGCGGCGGGATGACAACCTGCTGTGGGTCATCAATGACAGCGGCAACCCGGCCGCGCTGTTCGCCATCACGCCGAACGGCCGCATCCTCGGGAAATTCATCCTCGCCGGCACGCCCAACGATGACTGGGAGGACCTGGCCTCCTTTACCCTGGACCAGATTCCTTACCTGCTCATCGCCGACACCGGCGACAATATGGCCGGCCGGACTCATTTTGCCCTTTATGTTGTCGAAGAACCGGAAGTTATGGAAGGCCTGCAGGTGCAGGAAGGGACCTTGCCGGTAAAATGGCGGATTCAGTTTGCATATCCGGACGGCCCCCGGGACTGCGAGGCGGCGGCCGTTGACGTCCCTCGAAAGCGGGTTCTGCTGTTAAGCAAACACTCCCGGTCGCCGGTTCTTTACGAACTGCCCCTGCTGCCCGATGCCGCGGAGGTGAAGGCCACGGTTATCGGCCCGGCCTCTATCCCGCGGCCCACCCCTGAAGACGTCAGACAGCCGTACGGGTTTTCCTGGTCGCGGCCGACGGCCATGGACCTGTCAACCGACGGCAGCCGGCTGGTCATCCTGACCTACAAGCATGCTTACGCCTTTGTCAAACCACCGGAACAGTCCTGGCGATCGGCAATAGCAGCGCCCGGCGTCACCGTTCCCCTGCCTCATCCGGGCGTCGGCCTGCTGCCCATCCGGGAGGGGCTGTGCATTCAGCCTTCGACCGGCGACCTGTTTGTCGCCGGCGAATCCCCTCCGGCGCCTGTATTCCGTCTGAAGCGCCTGGCCGTTCACTGACACTGACGGATAAAAATGGGCATCAGGGTTCCGGAACCGGCAGGTTAAACACGCTTTTCTGAAGCAGCATCTCCCGGCTCAACCGTCCGGAATCCAGCAGATCCAGGGCGATCCGGGTATCCGGGAAACGGGGGCAGGATTCCAGTTCCGCCTGCCATTGCTTCCGGGCGAGCCCGGGGTCTCCGGCCAGAAAGTGGATGATGCCCAGGTAGAAATGGCCGGTGCAGAGCGCCGGGTCCGCGTCCAGGGCCAGGGCCAGCATTTCCTCCGCCCGCCGGAACGCCTCCGCGTCCATGCGGAAGGTGATCCCTTCCAGCAGGGCCTTCGCCGTATTCAGGCAGGCCAGGGCCTGTTCCTGGTCGGCAATGATCATGTCCCGGGCGTATCGGGCCAGACCGCTTTCAAACCGGCTCGGCCAGTCTTCCGGCGGCGGGGGGAGCGCGCCGGATTGGATCAGGGCGCGACCGACCTCCCTGCCAAGGTCCCGGTGAACGGCCGGTTTGGGATGGCAGTTGTCCAGGAACTGATCAAAGCCGAGAAGGCCGTTGGCGGCGTCACGGCGCAAGGCACTGACGCAGTCGGCCACAGGGATGGACCGGGACCGGCAGAACGCCAGCAGTGTCCGGTTCAAGGCGCCGCAGGCCCGCAGCCGCAGGCCGTCCTCATCCAGAGCCGCCTGGTAAGCCTCCCGCGCCGCTTCATATTGTCCCATCTGCTCACTGGCTTTCCCCAGGAGGAAATGGGCCAGGGCGTAGCGGCTGTCCTGATCCAGCAACCGCCGACAGATATCCCCGGCCTCCCGGGGACGGTGGCTGTCGAGCCGTTGCGCGGCCCGGCGGAGATCATCCATCCAGCGCGCCTGATCCGGTTCCGTAAGCGGTTGGGAATGAATCGACACATAAGGCGGCCAGTCTTTTTCGTTGACCGGGACGGTGCAGAACACCAGGGGCACATGGGCTTCGGAAGTTATTCGGAAGATCTCCTTCAGACCGGCGGTATATTTTTCAAGAAGATAGGGGAGTTCATCCGCCGAACGGGGCGCACCCTTGTTCTCCGGGCCGGCCACCGCGAATTTCCAGTCAAAAGAGGGCCGCCGGCCGACGATCAGGTAGTGCAACACCTGAAAGGAACGGAGGTTCCAGCAGAGGCGCAGCAGACGGGAGCCGACATCCGTATTTCTAAAAACGGTCGTTCCCTCGTTCAGGTTGCGCTGCTCGTTGTTGCCGGAATAGATGACAACCGCGTCGGGTTGATACGCCAGCATTTCCAGGACAACGGCGGCAACCGTGTTGATGGTGATTCCGGGCAGGGCGGCGTTGACGACATGGAAAGAGAGGTCCGGGTAGACGGCCTCCAGCCCGGATTGGAGCCATTGCGGAAAAGCGACCCGGCCGGAATAGGGGAACCCGCCCGGGGCGGAGCCGCCGGAGACAAAAATATAAAACGCGTTTTCCGGTTTAGGCGTCAAAATGGGCTGGAGCCGGCGGGGGTCAGTTCCTCCGGCCAAACAGACATAAGCCTCCCGGCCGTCAGGCAGAACGCTCTTTTCATAGAGACTGCCGGCTGAAGCGGGCAACCGCGGAGAAAGCGACTCCTTTTCATAAGGATTGATCCCGGCCAGACGCAGACCCAGGTCCAGCAAAAGAAAAAACACGACCGGCATGAGGATCAGGACAAGGTAATGCCAGCGCCGCGTTGTCATTCCAGCAGTCCGTTTTCAATGAGAAAGTCATGGAGCCGCCGCATGATCAGCAGATGGCCGGCCGGGCTGGGGTGGACGGCATCGTTTGCCTGGAAGAGGGCGGTTGAGTCATCGGCGGTATTCTTTTCGGTCATCTCCGGGATCGTCAGCAGGGGAATCCCCGCTTCAGCGGCTGTCTGCTCGAGAACCTGCCGATAACGGACGATTTTCATTTCTCTTTTTTCATCAATTCCGGTGAACCGCAGCATCGGTGAAATCAGCACCAGCCCGGCGCCGTTTTGGTCGCAGGCGTCTTTGAGTTTTAGAAGGGTCTGACGGAAATCTTCGGCTGACAAGCGCTCTTTCAGGGGTTTTGCCCCCGATTCCCCTCCGGAAACATCGGAGAAGTTTTTGCGGATCACCCTGACCAGCGATGATCTCAGCAGCCACTTGTTCACAAAAAGCCTCAGCCATTTCGGCCGGCCGGGTTTCAAGATATCGGCGTCGCTTAAATAAAAACGGGTGACGGTTTCATTGGCGCCGAAATAGGCCGTCACCAGGTCCGGCTTGAATGCGGCGCCCCGGAACAGGTACAGGCTCAAGCCCTGAAGCGAGGTGTATCCGAGAACCCCGGCGTTGATCACCTCATAGCGCCGGTCGGAACGCGCCTGTTCACGGTTCAGCCGCTCTTCCAGCAGGGCGTGATAGGTCAGTTCCAGGGGCATTGGAAAACCGAAGGTACTCGAATCTCCCAGGCAGAGAATACGGAAAACACCGTCGGGTTTTTTCTTATCATATTCCCTGTCCCGGAAGCCCTGGCTGCTGATCGTCACGTGGCGGTCTTTGTATCCCGGCAGCAGCGCCCACATCAGAAGCGGGTCTTCAACGATATAATCCAGGCGCAGGTCGTTGTCCACGTGCCGGATATAAAACCGGAAATCCGAATCCGCGTTTCTGGCTGAACCGTATACCCGGCAGGCGATTTCCATCATTCCCAGCGCCGCCATCGTGATCAGCCCGATAATCAGGAGATCTTTTTTTTTCATCTTGTCATCACCGCCAAAAGGCCATGATTCAGCGATCGTCCGTGTATATGACCGCGTTCATAAGATATTCTTATAGAATTTCCCGGGTGTTCATGCAAGCTTCGAAAATGGTTTCATCTGTAAAGTTGCAATGGCCGGCCCGCTCGGCTATCTTACAAAAAACGGCCCGGACGGGTCGGTGGAGGGGCGCTTCATCATTGATTTGAAATGGTAGTCATCAGCTTTTAAAGCCGGTATGAACCAATCTCTGCGAACTTTATCCGCAATCATTCTTGTCGCGGCCGTATTCACCGCCGCCGTCTGGTATCTGTACGCGCCGGCGCTCCGGGCGCCCTTTGTGTTCGACGACATGGCCAACATCGTTAATAATCCGGGTATCCGCCTGACGGCTGTCACGCGGGACAATCTTGTCAATATTTTAAAAAGTCCAAACCCTGCTCGCCCTCTGGCTAACGCTTCCTTTGCCCTCAATTATTACATCGGCCGATATGATGTGGCCGGATACCGCCTGGTCAACCTGGCCATCCATATCTTCTCGGCCCTGCTGGTGTTTCTGGTCGCCCGCCTCACCCCCGGACCGGACGCTAAACAGGGGGCGGGGACGGCCTTTCTGGCCGCGGCCCTGTGGCTGGTCAACCCCGTGCATACCCAGTCGGTCACTTATATCGTCCAGCGCATGAACGCCCTGTCGGCCATGTTCGTGCTCCTGGCCATGGTCTGCTACATCACGGCCCGGCGGCTGCAGCGGCAAGGCCGGACCGGTTACCGGCCGCTGATCCTGCTGGCCGGAACCGCGCTTTCCGGCCTGTGCGGCCTGGCCGCCAAGGAGACCGCCGCCATCCTGCCGGTCCTCCTCCTGCTCTATGAATGGTTTTTTTTCCAGGACTTGAGCCGGGCCTGGCTGAAAAAGCAGCTCGCCTGGATAGGCCCGGCCGCTCTGGCCGCGGTTGTCGCCGCGCTTGTGCTGACGGCGGGGCACCCCTTTGAAAAACTGGCGGGAATGTACGCCAAACTGGATTTCACGCCAGGCCAGCGGCTGCTGACCGAGCCCGGGGTCATCCTGTATTATCTGACGCTGCTGCTGTTCCCCCACCCGGACCGGCTCAACCTGGATTACGATTTTCCCTTAAGTTACTGCCTGGTCAACCCGGTTGTGACCCTGCCGGCCATTCTGGCGCTGGCGGCCCTGACGGCCGTCGCCGTGGTCGCGGCCGGGAAACACCGGCTTTACGCTTTTTCCGTTTTCTGGTTTCTGGCCGCCTTGGCCATCGAGTCGTCGTTTCTGGGGCTAGCCCTGATTTTTGAGCACCGCACCTACCTGCCCTCGGTTTTTCCGGCCATCGCGGCGGCCCATTTCCTGACCCGCCGGATCAAACCGGCCCCGGCCGGAGCCATAGCGGTCTGCCTGCTGATCGCCCTCTGCGCCTGGGGCACATACCGGCGCAACCGGGTCTGGGCCGATCCCCTCGTCTTCTGGCAGGATACCGTCCGCAAATCTCCGGATAAGGCGATCCCCTGCAACAACCTGGGGCTGGCCTATAAAGAAGCGGGCGGTCTGGACAACGCCCTGTTCTTTTTAAACAAGGCCTTGAGAATCAGAAAAGAGCAACTGGGCGAAACGCACCCGGATGTGGCTGAAAGCCTGAGCAATATCGGCCTGGTTTATTACCGGCAGGGAAATTTTGACCAGGCCCTGGCCTGCCATCAGGAAGCGCTGGGCATCCTGCAAACCGTTTTCGGCGCCGGCAGCCGTCACCTGTTTGAAATCCATAGTCACATCGGCCTGGCTCTTGACGGCAAGGGCGATTCGGACGCGGCTCTTTATTATTATCAGCAGGCGCTGGAGATGGAACGGGCGGGCGGAGACGATGAAAACCTGAATACGGCCGCCATATACAACAACCTGGGCAGCGCCTGGTATAACCGGGGAGACGGTGAAAAAGCCCTGGCTGTTTTTCACAGGGCCCTGGCCATCAGAATAAGGTTGCTGGGGGAACGGCATCCCCA
Organism: Thermodesulfobacteriota bacterium; assembly: GCA_040753795.1. Lineage (NCBI taxonomy): Bacteria > Pseudomonadati > Thermodesulfobacteriota > Thermodesulfobacteriota bacterium. The sequence goes on along the minus strand of JBFMDX010000008.1, from coordinate 82,227 downwards.
TGTCGCCGAATCCTTCAACAATATCGGACTGGCCTATGGCAGCCGCGGGGATTACGAAACCGCTATCGGGTATTACCGGCAGGCCCTGGACATTGAGCTGGAGACGCTGGGGGAAAATCACCCCATGACCGCCGCGACTTATTTTAACCTCGGCCTGGTCAGCCATGCCCGGGGAGATTACCCGCAGGCCGTTTTTTATATGCGCCGGGTTGTGGACCTTTATGCCGACGCCCTGGGCCGGCATCACCCGTATCTGGAAACAGCCGCATCGATCCTGAACGAGGCGCAGCGGAAAAGCTGTAACCAGAACGCCGGCCCCCCGTGAACCCTGAACCCTCGGCCCCTTGAACCCTCTATTTTTCCCCGCTCTCCGCAGCCCGATCCCCGCCTCCACCCATAGCGGCGTAAAGACGCACCTGATTGGCCAGATCCGCCAGTTGAACGGCGATAAGCCCCTGCTCGGCCGCGTACAGGGCCCGCTGGGCGTCCAGGACGTTTAAGTAAATACCGCTGCCCTTGTCATAACGGAGGGCGGAAAGCCGGTGGGTTTCCGCGGTGGCTTCCACTAAAGACCGCTGGGCGTCCTTCTGTTCGCCGATACTGCCCTTGCGGGCAAGGGCGTCGGCCACTTCACGGAACGCGGCTTGAATCGCCCCCTCGTATTGCGTCAGGGCGATTTCTCTTTCCACCTGGCTGACTTTCAGGGCCGACCAGACCCGCGGATCAAACACCGGCAGCCCGGCCTGAACGCCGAACACCCAGGCCCGCGATCCGGAATCAAACAGGCCGGACAATTCATCACTGGCGGTCCCGTAAGACGTAGTCAGGGCAATGCGGGGAAACAGCATGGCCCGGGCCGCTCCGATGTTGGCATAGGCGGCCTTAAGATTGTTTTCGGCCTGGAGAATGTCCGGCCGCCGCAGCAGCACCTCGGACGGCGTTCCGGGCGCGATGTCCCCCAGGGGCGCCAGTCCGGTCAGCGACGGCGGGTACAGGTCCGCGGGCACCGGACTTCCGGCCAGAAGATTAAGGGCGTTTTCATCCCGGGCCACCTGCTCAGCCAGCCGGGCCGCGTCCACCCGGGCCGCTTCCAATCCGGTCCGGGCCTGGCTCAAATCCAGCCGGGTGGCCACCCCGACTTCATGACGCCGCCGGATGAGGGCGAAAGCCTCCTGCCGGGCGGCCAGGGTGGAACGGGACAACGCCAGGGAGTCGCGGTCCGCGGCCAGGGTCAGCCAGGTGTTGGCGATTTCCGATATCAGCAGGATCTGGGCGCCGCGGCGGGCCTGGTCCGTGGCCAGATATTCTTCCAGGGCCCGCTTATTCAGGCTGCGGATACGCCCGAACAAATCCATTTCCCAGGCGGTAATGCCCACCTTCAGCCAGTCTTCCCCGGAAACCGTGGACTCTCCGGATCGGGAAAGATCGCCGGGCATGCGCTGCCGGTAATGGGAACCGGAAGCGTCCACCGCCGGCAGCAGTTCGCTGCGCTGAATGCGGTACATGGCCCGGGCCCGCTCCACGTTGAGGGCCGCGGCTTTCAGGTCGCGGTTGTTAACCAGGGCCGTCTCAATCAGCTTCTGGAGACGGGGATCCGTGAAGAACTGGCGCCACGCCAGATCCGCGGCCGGAACGGCGCCGGTGTCCCCGGCGGCATCCCCGTAGTCGCTCACGGCCGGCCAGCTCTCCGGCACAGGCGCCTGGGGCCGGTTGTATTTGGGAATCATGGTGCAGCCGGCGAAAAGAAGACCGGCAATGGCCATGGAAATAAGCTTTTTACTTGTCATGTCAGCGCACCTCCGAAGAAGTCCCGCCGTCGGAAACGGGCGTTTGCGTTCGCGGCTTCTTTTTCCCAAACGTCTGGACCACCGTCATGTAAAACAGCGGAATGAAGAAAATCGCCAGAAAGGTGGAGGTCAGCATGCCGCCAAGGACACCGGTGCCGATGGCGGTCTGGGCGCCGGCGCCGGCGCCTGACGCCAGCGCCAGGGGAAGCACGCCGAATCCGAACGCCAGGGATGTCATGACAATGGGCCGCAGACGCAGCCGGGCGCCTGCCAGGGTGGCCTCCAGCAGGCCCATGCCGTCGGCCACCTTGGCCATGGCGAACTGGACAATCAGGATGGCGTTTTTGGTGGTCAGTCCCAGAACCGTCAGCAGCCCGATCTGGAAGTAGACGTCATTGGGAAATCCCCGCAATGACGAGGCCAGCACGCCGCCGATGACGCCCAGGGGCAAGGAAAGCATGATGGCAATGGGAACGGTCCAGCTTTCGTAAAGGGCCGCCAGACACAGAAAAATAACGATCATGGAAAAGGCATACAGCAGTCCGGTCTGGGACGTGGCCATGCGCTCCTGGTAGGAAATACCGGTCCAGTCAAAGCCGATGCCCTTGGGCAGCTTGGCGGCGATCTCCTCCATGGCGGTCATAGCCTCACCGGAACTTTTTCCCGGCGGCGGCTCCCCCCAGATGTTGACCGAAGAAAAACTGTTGAAACGCTCCAGTCGCGGCGAGCCCTCAAACCAGTGCCCCGTGGCGAACGCCGAAAAAGGCGTCATGGTTCCGGCGGCGTTGCGCACGTAAAGTTTTTCCAGATCCCCGGGCAGCATGCGGTAAGGCGCGTCGGCCTGAACAAAGACCCGCTTGACCCGGCCTTTCTGGATAAAATCATTGACATAAGCGCTGCCGAAAGAGGCGGCGATGGTGTTTTGAATGGAGTTAAGGGGAATACCCAGGGCGCCGGCCTTGTCCCAATCAATATCGATGTGGTACTGGGGCACGTCATTCAAACCGTTGGGCCGGACCTTGGTCAGCCGGTCGTCCTTGGCAGCCATACCGAGCAGTTGATTGCGGGCCGCCATCAGGGCCTGGTGGCCTACCCCGCCGCGATCCTGGAGTTGAAAATCAAACCCGCCGGCCTGCCCCAGTTCCACCACCGCCGGCGGCGGAAAGGCGAAAACGCGGGCATTGCGGATGGCGGAAAATTTCATCATGGCCCGCCCCACCACGGCGTTGATTTTCATGTCCGGCCGATTGCGTTCTTTCCAGTCCTTGAGGTGAACAAAAGCCATGCCGACATTCTGTCCGGCGCCGGAAAACGCCCGGCCGGATATGGTGAAAATGGATTTAACGGTTTCGGCCTCATCCTTCATAAAATGATCCCGGATCTGTTTCATGACCGCGTCGGTCTGCTCCAGGGTCGAACCGGACGGCAGCATGGCCTGAGCGAACATGACGCCCTGGTCTTCGCTGGGCAGATAGGCGGTGGGCATGCGCTGAAAAAGGAAGAAGAGCGCCGCCACCAGCAACAGGTAAATGAACAAAAACCGGCTCTTCCGGTTCAGGATGCCGCCGATGGCGGCCTGGTACTTATCGCGAATCCGAAAAAAGGTCCGGTCAAACCAGCGGAAAAACGGGCGGAAAAGGAAAAAAGCGTTGTCCGCGGGCTCATGCCCTTTGGGGACGGGTTTGAGGAGGGAGGCGCACAGCACCGGCGTCAGGATCAGGGCCACCAGCACGGACAGGAGCATGGCGGAAATAACGGTAATGGAAAACTGGCGGTAGATGACGCCGGTGGAGCCGCCGAAAAAGGCCATGGGGCCGAACACCGCCGCCAGCACCAGCCCGATGCCGATCAGGGCGCTGGTGATTTCGTCCATGGATTTGCGGGTGGCCTCCCGGGGCGAAAGACCTTCTTCCGTCATGATCCGTTCCACGTTTTCCACCACCACGATGGCGTCGTCCACCAGCAGGCCGATGGCCAGGACCATGGCGAACATGGTCAGCATATTGATGGAAAAGCCGAATATTCCCAGCACGGCGAACGTGCCCAGAATGACCACCGGCATGGCCAGGGTGGGAATCAGCGTGGCCCGGATGTTGCCCAGGAAAAGGTACATCACCAGAAAGACCAGCAGCACGGCTTCCAGCAGGGTTTTGACTACCTCTTCAATGGCGACCCGCACAAACGGCGTGGTGTCGTAGGGATAGATGACCTCCATGCCGGGCGGAAAGTATTTGGCCAGATCCTTCATTTTGGCTTTGACGGCATCGGCCGTGGCCAGGGCATTGGCGCCGGCGGCCTGGCGCACGGCCAGGGCGGTGGCGGGATGGCCGTTATACAGCGGATGGCTGCCATATCGTTCGGTGCCCAGTTCCACCCGGCCCACGTCGCTCACCCGCACCATCGACCCGTCGGGATTGATGCGCAGCGGAACGGCGGCGAACTCCTCCGGCGTCTTGAGCAGGCTCTGGACGATAATGGAGGCGTTCAGCCGCTGGCCGTCCACGGCCGGCGCGCCGCCGAACTGGCCGGCGGACACCTCGGCGTTATAGGCCTTCAGCGCCGCGATGACATCCTCCATGGTCAGGCGATAATCGGTCAATTTTTCCGGATTGAGCCAGAGCCGCATGGCATACTGAGACATGAAGACTTCCACCTCGCCCACGCCCGGCACCCGGGCCAGGACCTGCTCCAGATTGGCCTGGGCGTAGTCGGCCAGGTCGATATCGCTCATGCTGTCGTTGAGCGACGTCAGCCCCACGATGATCAGCCAGTTGCGGGTGGACTTGCTGACTTTGACTCCCTGGCGCTGGACCACGTCGGGCAGGCTGGCCATGGCCAGTTGGAGCTTGTTCTGCACCTGGGCCCAGGCCAGATCCGCGTCCGTCCCCGGCGCGAAGGTCAATTCGATTCGGCCGGACCCGGAGGCGTCGCTGCTGGCCGTCATGTAAAGCATCTTGTCAAACCCGGTCATCTTCTGCTCGATGATCTGCACCACGCTGTTCTCGACTGTTTCGGCCGAAGCACCGGGATAGAAGGCGTCGATGGCGATGGACGGGGGAGCGATGGGCGGGTACTGGGATATCGGCAGATGGTGAATGGCCAGTGCCCCGCCCAGCATCATGATGATGGCGATAACCCAGGCAAAAACCGGACGATCGAGAAAAAATCTGGACAGCATTATTTTCCTCCGTTACCCGCCTCTCCGGAAGCCGGAGCGGCAGCATCCAGGGGAACCGGTCTGACTTCGGCCCCCGGCCGGATATTGAGCATGCCTTCGACGATCAGCCGGTCACCGCTGGAAAGCCCGGAGGTGACCAGCCACTGATCCCCGATGGCCCGGTCCAGGGTCAGGGTCCGCAACTGAACCATGTTGGCCTCATCCACCACCAGGGCCACCGGTTCGCCTCTGGTATTGCGGCTGACGCCCTGCTGCGGCGCCAGAATGGCCTCCCGGGCAACACCTTCCTGAATCACGGCCCGGACGAACATGCCCGGCAGCAGCAGCAGGTCCGGATTCGGCACCACCACCCGCAGGACATAGGAACCGGTCGTCGGGTCCACGGTAACATCGCGGAACTGGAGGTCCCCCTCCTGCGGATAGCGCGTTCCGTCTTCGAGTTGGATGGCCACTTTTTTCGCCGCCTCACCATCCGCGTTGAGGGTCCCGGATTCCAGCCGGCGCTTGAGCCGCAGCAGGTCGGCGGAAGACTGGGTGACGTCCACATAAATGGGATCGAGCTGCTGAATAACGGCCAGGGGCTGCGGTTGATAGGCCGTTACCGTGGCCCCGTCGGTCACGCCGGATTTGCCGATCCGTCCGGAAATGGGGGCCGAAACCCGGGTGTACTCCAGATTGATGCGGGCGGTTTCAATGGCCGCTTTCCAGCGCTGCATTTCAGCCAGGGCCTGGTTCAGGGCGGCCGCCGCGTCATCGACATCCTGCTGACTGACCGCCTTGTCGGCCAGCAACTCCCGGTACCGGTCCGCCCGGGCTTGCAGGGATGGCAGGTTTGCCTCAACCGCGGCGAGGGACGCCACGGCGGCGTTCAGGGCCGCCTGGTACGGGGCCGGATCGATCTGATACAGGAGTTGGCCGGCCTTGACATCGGTCCCCTCCTGAAAGGCCCGCGTCATTATAATGCCGTTGACCTGGGGTCTGATCTCGGCCATGAGAAAGGCCGAGGTGCGCCCGGGCAGTTCGCTGGTCAGCCTGACCTGCCGCGGGGCGATGGTGACCACCCCTGCTTCGGGAATTGGCGGGGCCTGCTGTCCATTTCCTTTCTGGCAGGCGTTCAGCCCCAGAAAACCGGCCAGCAGCAACAAAACCCATACCCGATCCAGCGGCTTCCACGCTTGTCTTTCCAATCGCATCAATGTCTCCCTATTAATAATGATACCGATATTTAATTATCAAACCCGCAAGGGACATCACGGGCTGAGCAGCCCTTTTAAAAAAATATCCAGTATGGCATCCGGATCTTCGGGATAAGGAAAACGTTCCGGCGATTCCACCCAGAGCAGCAGAAAGGCGTCAATGGCGCTGTCCAGGGCAACGGCCAGGGCGTAAGGGTCGGCGATTTTCTGAAACCGCCCGCTTTCGATCCCGCGCGCAAAGACCTGCGCCAGTTTTTCCATAAACAAGTCGATCCGTCGGCGGAGCTCCGCGTCAAGGCCGGCCTTGAGGTTGAAACTCGCCCCCTTGCTTTCGGCGATAAACAGTCGCACAAACGGCAGATTGCTCCGGCACATGTCGCCCCGGGCCCGGACAAAATTCCGCAGCTTTTCGATCTCATCGCCCGGCCCTTCGATGGCGGCCAGAAAAGCGGCTTCAAACCGTTCACACTGCTCCATGACCAGCGCCCGGTACAGGTCCTCCTTGTTCTGAAAAAACTTGTACAGGGTGCCGATGGCAAATTCAGCGGTTTCCGCGATTTCCTGGATGGAGACGTTGTGGAACCCTTTTTCGGAGAAAAGACCGAGGGCGGCGGTCAGGATTTCCTGGCGCTGGCGCAGCTTTTCTCTTTCCCTTCTGGAAAGTTTCCCGGTCTGCAAGAGGACATTCTCCTTGACCCATGAGCGGCTGTTACCGGACATGGCATGACGTTAAGATTCAAAAAGTGAATTGATCGTCAAAATACAAAATTATTCTTCATAAAGTCAATCACTAATTTATTTGCCGGACTGTCCGGCCGGCGGGTTATGCCGGCCTTCTTCACCATCAGGGGCGCCCGGCGCCATCGCCGGTCAAAATATTTTTATTCCTTCGTTATTTTAAATGGTTATTTTTTAAAAACAGAACGCTTCAAAACGAACTTTGAAAAAACGTGTCGGGGGCAACGTGTTTGAAAGGTAATAGGCGCGCAGGGGAAAAGACCGGCTATTAAACCGACAAAACAATCATCAGGGGGATGAAACGAAAAATATCGGTATTCAAGTTCCGATTTTTTGGGCGCGCCTGCCGACTACCGCTAAAGCAGTCCTTCGCCTTCTTTGCGGTTCCCTTTGAAGGCGTTCTTGCTCAAGCCCAGCCGCTTCATTTTATTATACAGCGCCCGACTGTGAATTCCCGACATCCGGGCCGCTTCGCCGACCCGACCCCGGGTTTGCCGCAGCACCATGGTCAGGTATTCCCGGTCCACCTGGTCTAATATCAGTTCCCGTACTTCCGGCAGGGTTTTCCCCTTCCAGGAATCGGACATCAGCGCGCCCGGCATGGCCAGGGGACTGGCAAAAGAGGCCGGTTCATGGAAAATATAGGGAAGATCGGTAACGGAAATGATTTCCGTCTGGCAGAGAAGAATGGCCCGCTCAATGACATTCATGAGTTCCCGGACATTTCCCGGCCACCCGTACTGGCACAGCGCCTGCATGGCTGCCTCTGTTACCCCCCTGATATCTTTACCTATTTTCATCTGATAGTGCTCGATGAGACGGTGGACCATACCGGGGATATCTTCGGCCCGGTCCCGCAGCGGCGGGATGGTCAGCATGATGACGCTAAGCCGGTAGTAAAGGTCTTTCCGAAACTTCCCCTGTTCCACCGAAGACTCCAGGTGCTGGTTGGTAGCGGCAACTACCCGGATATCCACCCAGGTGGACCGCTCACTTCCCAGGGGACGCACTTCGTAGTCCTGAAGCACCCGCAGGAGTTTGGCCTGAAGGTGCAACGGCATTTCCCCAATTTCATCCAGGAAAATCGTGCCGCCGTGGGCCATTTCAAAGGCTCCCCGCCGGGACCGGATAGCGCCGGTAAAGGCGCCTTCCTCATGGCCGAAAAGCTCGCTTTCCAGGAGCTGTTCCTGCAGGGCCGCGGCGTTGACGGCAACAAACGGTCCGGCCGAACGCGGGCTTTCGGCGTGAATAGCCCGGGCCAGGTGCTCCTTGCCGACGCCGGTTTCCCCCAGAATAAGCAACGGCGCGTTGCTGGGGATGACTTTCCATATTTCCTCCATGAGCACCTGCATGTTTCTGCTTTGGGAAATAAAATCGCTGAGTCGGGGAGAAGCCTGTCCTTTGGCGTGAAGCCGGTTTTTCTGAATGAACTGCCGGCGGGACTCCATGGTGGATTCAATGGCTTCGACCAGGCTTTTTCTGGATATGCCGGAATACAGCACCACATCGGCGCCGGCGCCGACGAGCTGGGCATGCTCCTCGGAAGAATCGCTGTTGTGCAGCACCACCGTCGTCGGTGTTTCCGGGAGCTGATTCAGCATGGAGATGCTGGATTCGATCTGCGGAGGAATGAAGGTCTCACTGACGACAATGATATCGCCGCAACTGCGGATAACCGACTGCCAGGGGCTTTTGTCATCGCCGCAGCAGGCTACCTGAATATCATCAAACTGTTGGAAGTTTTTTTCCAGGTAGGTTTGCAGCTTTCTGTTTTTTATTGCCAGGACCAGACGAATGAGCATGGGTACCCCTCAAAAAAAGAAATCAAATACCGAATTTTTTAAAGCATACGACAGAGAGAACCGGTTTTCAAGCAAAATCCCTTTTCTTCTCCTCTCTCCATCTCTCCGCTAAAAAATATTTTGCCCGCCGCCAGGCTTTTCGGTTCCGCTTTAGCTGATCTTTTCTCCGGTAAACAGGCTGATAACTGATTATTAAGCACGGAATTGCTGAATTTTAATAAAAAAAGGTAAAAAAATACCCGTTTTTCCCCTTACAAATCCTTTTTTTAGGGGACACCAAAAAAACCATATTAAAACGATGTGTTGTCGTTAAAAAAAACATGGCACAAAAAATGCTTAATGGTTAAAAAGTAAAGTGCGCGGCCGGAAAATCGGCCGGAATAAACGGGTCCTAAAAAACTGGTCCTGCTGGGAACCAGAGAAAAAGGAGGCAAGCCTGATGAAAACAGTGGCAGCGGCAAGACAACCCCAGGAGGAGGAATCGCCTCAATACGTTGCGGAAAAAGAAACGCAATCCATCTGGGGACTGGCTTCGTCCATCGATATTTACAATTGTGATCCGGACCTGATCAGGGACGCGGAAGCCATTCGCCGCTTTGTCGTTGAGCTGTGCGACCTGATCGAGATGAAGCGCTTTGGAGAAACGCAGGTGGTCAATTTTGGCGAAGATGAGCGCGTGGCCGGCTACTCCATGACCCAGTTGATCGAAACGTCATTGATTTCCGCCCATTTTGCCAACCTGACCAACACGGTTTATCTGGACGTGTTCAGCTGCAAGCTTTACAACGCCGAAACCGTGAGAAGTTTTGCCCAGAAATTTTTCAAAGGCACCCACAGTATTTTGAATGTAACACCGCGATATTGATGGAATGGATCTCATCCATATCGCGCACAAAACAGACGACTGCCGGAACCTCTGGGAACGATTGTGGCCACAGAAAGCCGTTTTCGATCTCTGGCCGGTCAGGGCCTGTTTTCAGAAACACTATCAACGTCCTCTTTTTTTCTTAAGCCGGGAACAGGCGGATCACCCTCCCCTGTTCCTGGCGCTTTCCTGGATCGAAGAAGAACAATATTACGGCCATTTTCCGGGAGAGACCTGGCAGGGTAAAACCTGGCTGGAACAGAACAAGATCATCGGCGTCGCCGATTCCTCCCCGCAAGCCCTGATGGAGAAAATCCCCGGAAAGGTATTTATCCGGTACCTTGACGAAAATTTTCTTTTTTCCCCCGGCCGCCACACCGTCGAAGATGAGATCGGCTACCTGTTTACCCCGGGGCAATACGACTATTCATTTGAAACCTATCGCCGGACATTCCCCGGAAAAACCCGGAAAAAATTCGACCAGGAAATCAGACGGCTGGAAACGCAGACGGTCACCTGGCATTATGACCGGATGACCGACGTGGACCAGATGATGCGCATGAACCTGGCGGCCTTCGGCGAACACTCCTACTTTCATGATCCCCGGTTTTTCGGCTCCTTTATCGACCTGCTGACCTTTTTTAAAGAAAACAACATGCTTCGCGTCACCTCGGTCCTGATCGGCGGCCGCCTGGCGGCGGTGGACGTGGGCGCCCTGTGGAACAACACCTACACGGTGATTGCCGGCGGAACGGATCCCGAATTTCCCGGTGTGGCCAAGCTGATCAATTTTCATCATATTGAATGGGCCTGCCGGGAGCGGCTGGGCATGGTTGATTTTCTGTGCGGTGATTTTGCCTGGAAAACACGGTTCCGCCTGCAACCGCGGCCGCTTTACAAATTTCATTATCCTGAACCGGGAACCGCGGCCGAATCTTCTGCTGAAAAGAGGAGTGGCGATTGTGGCGCCTGATCGTCGCGTACTGGTGGTGGGCACAACGCCCGACTATATTGACTGGATCCGGCGCGCCTGTCCGCAACGATCCGTTTTTGTAACGGATCAGGATATCCGTCGCAAGGCCCGGGAACCCGCGCCCGCGCCGGACGAGGAGGTCCTCTGCGATCTGACCGACATGGACCGGCTCCGGCAGGCGGTTACCGCCCATCTGGGGCAATGGCATCTGACCGTAAACGGCGTGGCCTGTTTCGACTGCGAATCCCTGGCGCCGGCCGCGCTCCTGGCCGGATATTTTTCTTTGCCATTTCCTTCCCCGGAAGCGGTTTCCAACTGCCGGGACAAGTCTGCTTCCAAAAGAATATGGCTGCGAAACGGTCTGTCCGCTCCCCGGGTGGCCGCTGTCAGGACGGCCGACGAGTCCGTTGCCTTTTTTCGCCAACTGGGTGCCGACTGCGTGCTCAAACCGGTGTCGGGCAGCGGTAGCGAACTGGTCTTCTGCTGCCGCACCGAAGCGGATTGCCGGCAGGCATATGCGGTCATTGAGGAAGGCCTTGCCCGGCGGTCGAACAACCGGCTTTACAGCGACCGGTCCGTTCACTCGGCCCCTGTTATTGCTGAAGAGTTTATCCGGGCGCCTGAATTCAGCTGTGATTTCCTGCTGGAGAACAACCGGGCCCGGCTGATCCGACTGTCAGAAAAACTGCCTTCCTGCACCACGACCGCTTTCGGCACCACCATGGGGTACGTCCTGATCGACTCCCTGCCGGGCGTCGACCGCCAGGACCTCTGCCGTAATCTGGCCAGGGCCGCGACCGCCCTGGGGCTTACCCGGGGTGTCTGCATGACCGATTTCATGGTGCGCGACGGACAGATCTTTTTGCTGGAAATCACCCCCCGGCCGGGCGGAGACTGCCTTCCCGCCCTGATCCGTCATGCCCTGGGCCTTGACATGCTGACCCTGACGCTGGACCTGGCCCAGAACCGGCCGCTGGAACTGGAATCCCTTCCCCCTGTCCGGCCCATGGCGGGCCTGCGCGTTCACGCCGGCCAAGGCGGCGTGTTGAAAATAGTTGACTGGAAGACCATTGCCGGTGATCCCCGGGTAAAAGAAATTTTTCCCCTGCGCCGTCCCGGCGACACCATCCGGATCCCGCCGGATGATTATGAATCTTTCCTCCTGGGCAGCATCATTTTCGCCCCTGAAAGCCGCCAAACCGCACCGGAAGAGTGCCGGGATCTGTTGAACCGTTTGAACGTGGAGATCGAACCCCGATGACCCATCATCCGACCCCTGACCAGGCGATACTGCCGGCCGAGGCGCTGGCTTCTTTTGTTCAATCCTGGTTTGACCGCCGGGAGACCTATCTGCGGCTCTTCCGGGAGAATGGCCGGCCGCTGTATGTCCTGGAGCCGGACGTGCTGACCCGTCAGGCTGACCGGTTCAAGAAAGCGTTTCAGCCGGTTTTGCCCGAAACCGGTTTTTATTTCGCGGTCAAGAGCAATAATCATCCCGGTGTGGCCCGAACGCTTCTGGAATCCGGATTCGGGCTGGATGTGTCCAGCGGCCTGGAGCTGCGGATGGCCCTTGATCTCGGGGCGGACAACATCGTTTTCAGCGGCCCCGGAAAAACAGCCGATGAACTGAAGCTCGCCGTCGACAACGCCGGCCGGGTGACGGTGCTGATCGACAGCTTCGGAGAGCTGCAGCGGCTTGAGCCCATTGCCGCCGCCGCCAACACGACCGTTCGCGCCGGCGTGCGCCTGACCACCAATCCATCGGGGTTGTGGAGAAAATTCGGCATTCTCCCGGACCAGCTCCCGGAATTTCAACAGGCCGCCCTTCGGTGTCCCCACATCGACCTGCGGGGAATCCAGTTTCACACCAGCTGGAACCTGACCCCGCGGGCTCACGCCGACTTTATCCGGACCCTGGGGGCGCTGCTTGCCGCTATGCCGGAAGCATTTACCCGGCAACTGGCGTTTATTGATATCGGCGGCGGCTACTGGCCGGAGCAGGGCGAATGGCTGCACCAGTTGCCGGAAGGCGAAACCGGGACACCGGAACATAACCCTTCGCGTAAATGCCGACCCCACTATCGGCTTGCCGCTGAGCCGATTACGGTATTTGCCCGGGAAATCGGCCGGGCGGTGACAGAAAGCATCTGGCCGGTTACCGCCTGCCGGATCTGCCTTGAACCCGGCCGCTGGATCTGCCACGAGGCCATGCAGCTTTTAATGAGCGTGGTGGATAAAAAAGGCGACGACCTGGTTATCACCGATGCCGGCACCAACACCATCGGCTGGGAACGGTTTGAAACCGATTATTTTCCGGTGCTGAACCTGACCCGGCCGGACCTGACGGAACGGCCCTGCCATGTTCTGGGCGCCTTGTGCACGCCGCATGATGTCTGGGGATACAGTTATTTCGGGCAGGATATCCAGGTGGGCGATATCCTGATGATTCCCGCCCAGGGCGCCTATACCTACAGCCTGCGCCAGAATTTCATCAAACCGGTTCCGGACGTGGTCGTTCTGAACCGGTGACCAACCCCAACGAATATTACGCTTTTTACAAAACCGTCAGCGGTGGTATTCCTGGATGGGCTTGACCGTGACCGGCCCTCTGGCCAGGGCGGCCACGCCGTGGGCCATGGCCAGGGCGCCGGCGATGGTGGTGGCGTAGGGGATGGAAAACTTCAGGGCTGACCGGCGGATCTGGTACCCGTCCCGCTGGGTCTCGCTGCCGGTTCCGGTATTGACGATAAAATGGATCTCCCGGTTGATGATGGCGTCGACCACGTGGGGCCGGCCGGAGGAGACCTTGTGGATCTCTTTAGCGGGAATATGGTGGTGCAGCAGAAAAGCGGCCGTGCCCTTGGTGGCCAGGATGGAAAAGCCGGTGTCATGAAAAATCTGGGCCACCTGAAGCATCTTGGGCTTGTCGCTGTCTTCCACGCTGATGAACACGGTGCCTGAAGTCGGCAGGTTCTGCCCGGCCCCGAGCTGGGCCTTGGCAAAGGCCGGCCCGAAGGCGGCATTGATGCCCATGACTTCACCGGTGGACTTCATCTCCGGGCCCAGGAGGGTGTCCACGTCGGGGAAGCGGTTGAAGGGCATGACCGCCTCCTTGACCGAGACATGGCCGGGGATAACTTCTCTGGTCAGGCCCAGGTCCGCCAGGGTCCGGCCGAGCATGACCTTGGTGGCCAGCTTGGCCAGGGGCACGCCGGTGGCCTTGCTGACAAAGGGAATGGTCCGGGAGGCCCGGGGGTTGACTTCCAGGACGAACACCCGGCCGCCTTTGATGGCGTACTGGACGTTCATCAGGCCGATGACGTTCAGCTCCCGGGCCATGGCCCGGGTGGCGGCCGCCACCTGCTCTAAAATATCCTTGTCCAGGCTGTAGGGCGGCAGAACGCAGGCCGAATCTCCGGAATGAACCCCGGCCGCCTCGATGTGCTCCATGATGCCGCCGATGATCGTCCGCTCGCCGTCACAGATGGCGTCCACGTCCAGCTCGGTGGCGTCCTCCAGAAACTGGTCGATCAGCACCGGATGATCCGGCGCCACGCTGATGGCATAGGCGGTAAAATTCTCCAGGGACTTGCGGTCATACACGATCTTCATGGCCCGGCCGCCCAGCACATACGACGGCCGGACGATGACCGGGTAGCCGATCCGTTCGGCCGCGGCCACGGCCCCGGCCACGTCGACGGCCAGATCATTGGCCGGCTGAACCAGGTTGAGCTTTTTAAGCATGGCCTGGAACAGCTTGCGGTCCTCGGCCCGGTCGATGCTTTCCGGGCTGGTGCCCAGGATGGGAACGCCCGCCCGGGCCAGGGGCACGGCCAGCTTCAGCGGCGTCTGGCCGCCGAACTGCAGGATCACGCCGTCCGGCCGCTCCTTTTCCACGATATGCAGCACATCTTCCAGGGTCAGGGGCTCAAAATAAAGTTTGTCCGAGGTGTCATAGTCGGTGCTGACGGTCTCGGGGTTGCTGTTGACCATGATGCTTTCCACCCCTTCCTCCTTCAGGGCGAAGGAGGCGTGGACGCAGCAGTAGTCGAACTCAATCCCCTGACCGATACGGTTGGGGCCGCCGCCCAGGATCATCACCTTTTTGCGGTCGGAAACCCGGGCCTCGCACTCCGTCTCATAGGTGGAGTAGTAATACGGCGTGGCCGCCGCGAACTCGGCGGCGCAGGTATCCACCAGCTTGTACACCGGACGGATGCCGGACGCTTTTCTCCGTCCGGCCGCCTCAAGCTCGGCAAGGCCGGTCAGATGGCCGATCTGGCGGTCGGAAAACCCCAGCCGCTTGGCCTGGCGGAGAACGGCATCGCCGGGAAAGCCGCCGTTGGCCGCGGCATCGGCCCGGATCTCCTGTTCAAAATCCAGGATCTGCCGCAACTGGCAGAGGAACCAGGGATCGATACCGGAGAGATTGTAAATTTCCTCGATGGCCAGCCCCTGCTCCAGGGCGTGGCGCAGGAAAAAAATCCGGTTGGAATTGGGTATCGCCAGCTTTCTCCGGATGGTGTCCAGGTCCGGCGGAGACGGTTCCAGGCCGGCCACCTCCCGGCCGTCGGCGCCAAAGCCGTAGCGGTCGATTTCCAAAGAGCGCAGCCCCTTCTGCAGGGCCTCCTTGAAGGTGCGGCCGATGGACATGGCCTCACCCACGGATTTCATGGCGGTGGTCAGTTCGTCCGGGGTTTCGGGAAATTTTTCAAAGGTCCAGCGCGGGATTTTGACCACGCAGTAATCAATGGAAGGTTCAAATGACGCCAGGGTCTCGCCGGTGATGTCGTTGGGAATCTCGTCCAAGGTGTAACCGACGGCCAGCTTGGCGGCGATCTTGGCGATGGGAAAGCCGGTGGCCTTGGAGGCCAGGGCGGAACTGCGCGACACCCGGGGGTTCATTTCGATCACCACCATCTCGCCGTTCTTCGGATTGACCGCGAACTGCACGTTGGAGCCGCCCGTGTCCACGCCGATCTCCCGCATAATGGCGATAGCGGCGTTGCGCATGACCTGGTATTCCCTGTCGGTCAGGGTCTGGGCCGGGGCCACGGTGATGCTGTCCCCGGTGTGCACGCCCATGGGATCGAAATTTTCAATGGAACAGATAATGACCACGTTGTCGGCATGGTCCCGCATCACCTCCAGCTCGAATTCCTTCCATCCCATGATGGACTCTTCCACCATGATCTGGTGGATGAGACTGGCGTCCAGCCCTTTTTTGGCGATATAGTCCAGGTCCTCGGGATTGTAGGCCACCCCGCCGCCGGTCCCGCCCAGGGTATAGGCCGGACGGATGATGACCGGGAACCCGATTTCCGCGGCAATGGCCCGGGTCTGGGCCATATCCGTGGCGATACCGCTCCTGGGCACCTTCAGGCCGATGGCGGTCATGGCCTTACGGAACCGGTCCCGGTCCTCGGCTTTTTCAATGGCCTCCAGGGAGGCGCCGATCATCTCTACCCCGTATTTTTCCAGCACCCCCATCTCGGCTGTTTTTACGGCCGTATTTAAGCCGGTCTGGCCGCCCAGGGTGGGCAGCAGGGCGTCCGGACGCTCCTGTTCGATGATCCGGGCCACCACTTCCGGCGTCACCGGTTCGATATAGGTGCGGTCGGCCATTTCCGGGTCGGTCATGATGGTGGCCGGGTTGCTGTTGACCAGCACCACCTCATAGCCTTCTTCCCTCAGGGCCTTGCAGGCCTGGGTGCCGGAATAGTCAAACTCACAGGCCTGGCCGATGACGATGGGGCCGGCGCCGATGATCATGATCTTATGAAGGTCGGTCCGTTTAGGCATGATGCGCTTTCATCAGTTTTACAAAATCGTCAAACAGGTACCGGGCGTCATGGGGGCCGGGCGACGCCTCGGGATGGTACTGCACGGAAAAAGCGCCCAGGCCCTGGTGCCGGAAACCTTCCAGGGTGTTGTCATTGAGATTGATATGGGTCACGTTCACGTCGCCCATGTCGATGCTGCCGGTATCCACGGCAAAGCCGTGGTTCTGGGAGGTGATCTCGACCCGGCCGGTGGAAAAATTCTTGGCCGGTTGATTGGCCCCGCGGTGGCCGAATTTCAATTTATAGGTTTTGCCGCCCATGGCCAGGCCCAGCAGCTGGTTCCCCAGGCAGATGCCGAAGATGGGAAAAACGCCCAGCAGCTGGCGGATGGTGTCCACGGCATAGGTCAGCGGCTCCGGATCGCCGGGGCCGTTGGACAGAAAAACACCGTCCGGGGCCAGCCGTTTGACCGTGTCCGCTCCGGTTTTCGCCGGCACCACCAGCACCTCACAGCCGACCTGCTCCAGGCACCGCAGAATATTGTATTTGACGCCGTAGTCAAAAACGACCACGGCCTTCCTGTCACCCCGATGGCGCCAGACGTCCGGGGTCAGTTCCTCTGCTGCTTCCGACAACCGCTCCGGCCGGCCCTTCTCCCACCGGTAAGGTTTTTCCGTGGTCACCTCGCCGACCAGATCCCGGCCGACCATGACCGGCGTCATTTTCACCCGCTTGACCAGGGATTCCGGATCCAGGTCCGAACAGGAAATAAACCCGCGCATGGCGCCGGCGGTTCTAAGATGCCGGGTCAGGGCCCGGGTGTCCAGGTTGTCCACGCCGATAATATGCTGGCGGTTGAGATAGTCGGCCAGGGTGCCCGTGGCCCTGAAATTGCTCGGGCAGGGCTGATATTCGCGCACGATGAAAGCCGCCGCCTGAATCCGGTCGGACTCCACGTCTTCATCATTGACCCCGTAATTGCCGATCAGGGGATAGGTCATGGTCACCATCTGTCCCCGGTAGGAAGGATCGGTCAGCACTTCCTGGTATCCGGTCATGGAAGTGTTGAAAACGACCTCCCCCCAGGCTTCGCCGGGTTCGGTGAAACAGCGACAGGTAAAGATTCGCCCGTCTTCCAGGGCCAGCATCGCGTCCATCTTTTTGTCTTTCTTTTGTTCCGTCTTTTCTTACCACAACGGCCCGTTTCAGGGCCGAATGCGGGCCATGATCCTCCCCGTCGGGAAAAGGGCGCAGAAGCCCTTGCGGTAATCATCTGCGATTGTTCAGGAACGCCGTTGTTCCGTAACACCGGGGAAGAATGAGTTCGATGCTCCAGGCTGCCCCGGTTAGTATCATAATATCCCAAATCGGTGCAAACATTTTCTTGCCGGCTCCGGGAAAAGACGACTTTTTAGAGGTGAGCGCAAAATTTTTCTTTCAAAAATATGCAACAGCCTGTATTTTATCCACCTGCTGAAAAGAATGATCTCGAAATAACAGCCCTTTGACAATCCCTGAAGAAGAAAATCATCATCATTAAAGGAAAGAACCACATGAACCCCATTGCCAAAGAACTGAACGCGACCATTGAAGCCGGCAACCCCCATATACTGGAAATGCTGTCGGGTATCGGCCGGGAACTGTTTTTTCCCAAAGGCATATTGAGCCAGAGCGCCGAGGCCAAGGAGAAAGCCCATACCATCAACGCCACCATCGGCATCGCCAAGGAAGGGAAAGGCATCATGCACCTGTCCTCGGTCATGGGCATGATCGGCGGCCTGGCGCCGGAAGAGTCCATCACCTATGCCCCTTCCTTCGGGATTCCCGGGCTGAGAAAACAGTGGCAAACGGAAATTTTCGCCAAAAACCCGGGCCTCAAAGGCCGGAGCATCAGCCTGCCCGTGGTTACCTGTGGCATTACCCATGCCATCAGTATTTTCGCCGATGTCTGGACCAACCCCGGCGACACGGTGCTGCTGCCGGACATGATGTGGGGCAACTACAACATGATCCTGTCCGTCCGCAAGGGCGTCAAGATCGCGCAATTTAAGCTGTTTGACGAAAAGGGCGGCTTTAACCTGGACGCTTTTGCAACCAGGGCGAAAGAACTGGCCAATAAAGACGGAAAGCTGATCGTGCTGATGAACTTTCCCCATAACCCCACCGGCTATACCGCCCGGGAAAAGGAAGGCGAGGACCTGGCCGCGATCCTGACCGGGATTGCCGAAAGCGGCAGCAACGTCATCGTCGTCTGCGATGACTCCTATTTCGGGCTTTTCTATGAACCGGACGTCATGAAGGAATCCCTGTTTGCCAAACTGTGCAACCGCCATCCCCGGCTGCTGCCGATCAAACTCGACGGCGCCACCAAGGAAATCTATGTCTGGGGGTTGCGGGTGGGATTTATCACCTACGGCTGCGCGGCAGACAGCAACCTGGCCGGGATCTTCGACGCCCTGGAGAAAAAGACGGCCGGCTGTATCCGGGGCAATATTTCCAACGCCTCGCACCTGAGCCAGACCATCACGTTAAAGTCCCTGCAGAGCGACTCCTACCAGAAGGAGAAGAAAGAAAAATACGAGATTCTCAAGGGCAAGGCGGCCCGCGTCAAAGCGGTACTGGCCGACCCGAAATACGCCGCCGCCTGGGATGTCTATCCGTTTAACTCCGGCTATTTCATGTGCATCCGGCTGAAAACCGTCAATGCCGAAAAGCTGCGGGTTCACCTGCTGGACAAGTACGGCGTGGGCCTCATTTCCATCGGGGATCACGACCTGCGCGTGGCCTTCTCCTGCATCGAGGAAAAGGACGTTCAGCTCCTTTTTGACACCGTGTTAAAAGGCGTCCAGGAGCTTGGTTGACGCCGGATTCGGCGGTTACGGATTGAAATAAAGCCCGGCCTGAGGACAGAACCATGAGCAGGAAAACCGGTTTCATCATCTTGTGCCTGATGCTCGCGGCCGTGCCGGCGATGGCGGAGACCTTGCTGCTCAACGGCGGCCAGCAAACGGCCATCCGTTTACATATCGCCCAATCAATCGGCATCCCGGAAACCGCGCAAAAATTGGCGCTGAATTTCATCCAGCCGGTGAATTTCAGCTCGCCGACGTACAACCAGACGGTGGAGAAATTTTACGTCAATTACTCCACCGCGCCGGACAGGGAAGAAAAACGGACCGATGCTCATGGCAACGACATCATTGAAGCCGTCTGGGAAAAACCGCCGCCAAAACTGATCGCGACCATTGATCTTGCCGTCAACACCGGTGTGCGGCTGGAACCGTTGACAACCGCGGCGCCCTTCCCCGTCGGAGAGCCGGCCCCGGACATAGTCCCTTATCTTGCCGCCACCGCCCAGGCGCCGTCCAACAATCCGGAAATTCAGGCCAAAGCGCGGGAACTGACCGCCGGCGCCGCCAGCCAGTTTGACGCGGTTCAGCGAATCCTGTCCTGGGTCGTTGACAACGTGCGCTATGCCCAGCTTCCGGACCAACATGACGCCCTCTCCGCCTTGCGCACCGGCAAAGGCAACTGTCAGAGCTTTTCCCGCTTATCCGCCGCCCTGATGCGGGCCGTCGGCATTCCGGTCAGAATCGTCACCGGCGTGACCCTGAAACAGCCTTATGAGATCCGGCTGGCTTCCGGAGGCACCCTGGTGATGAAGAACGCCCAGGGCCGGTATGCCTGGATAGAGGTCTGGTTTCCGGATTTAAACTGGATGCCCTTTGATCCCCAGGGCACGGAAATGTTTGTCGGCAGCCGGTTTATCCGGATGGCCGTGGGGCTTGACTGCGGCGACGCGGAAAAACACGGCCTGATCCAATGGTCTGAGATAAAGACGCCGCCGGACAAACAGTCACAGGATGAGCCACCGGGCAAACGGTCACAAGAAGGAGTGCCGGGCAAATTATCATACACGGAAGATATCAGTGCCGAATTCGTGTCAGACAGCGTCAAAATATCAGGCCGGGCCGGCGGCTACGGTCCCCGCCAGCGCCTGCTTTGCCCGGAAGTCTCCGCGGAATTCCAGAAAACCCCGCTGGCTGCCGGGGAACCGGAACCGGTTCAACTGACCGCCGAACAAATGCAGCGACTGTCATACGTTAAGCCGTTTTTGACCGGCAATCTTGAGTTCCCGGAGCACCACGATTTTACCGACCCCCGTGAACCGGTCCGGCAGGTCGCCGACGGCGCCATGGAGACAGCCAGAAGTTTCCTGGCGGAAACCGCCGAATATGTCACCGCCCAGGGCAATAAATACGCCCAATCCTTTATCCTGACCGAGCCGGTCAAAGCGAAAAACATCGGTCTGGCCCTGCGCAATTTCAGCGCCGACGGTCAGATCTGGGCGGAGCTTTTCAGCGACAACAACGGCCTGCCGGATCAACGCCTGGCCGTCAGTGACAGCCTGCCGGCCAGCGGAATTGACCGCGGTCCCGGCTACCACTGGGTGGATTTCGTTTTCGGCGGCCAGGACATCGCCCTGTCTCCCGGCCGCTACTGGCTGGCCCTTGGATTTTCCGGCGGACCGATCATCAACTGGTTTTTCACCTACGGCAAACCTTCCGGCCTTATGGACGGTACCCGCCTCCAGACCCTGTTTGACAAGAACTGGGGCCACCGCCTGGCGTTTGAGTTCAACTACCGCATCCAGGGGATGGGGACGGATAAACCGATTGATAAATAAGGAGGGGAAAATGGCACCCTATCAGCCCTTGACCGGCACCTTCACCAACAAAGACGGCCTGGAGATTTTCCACCAGCGCTGGATGGTAGACGATCCGCGCGGGGCCGTGTTGATCGTGCACGGTCTGGGTGAACATTCCGGACGCTACGGCCATCTGCTCGAGACCATGTCCGGCGCGGGGGTCTGCTTCTTCGCCCTGGACCACCAGGGCCACGGGAAATCCGGCGGCAAGCGGGGACATGTCAACGACTTCGCGGATTACGCGGCCGATATCAAGCAGTACATCGATCAGATCGTCAAAAAAGAAGCCCCCGGCCTGCCCCTGATCTGCCTGGGGCACAGCATGGGCGGCCTGATCGCGGCGCTGTTTGCCCTCACCCACCCGCAGGACATCACCGCCCTGATTCTCTCGGCGCCGGCCTTTGTGCCGGCCGTCAAGGTGCCGGCCATTCAGGCGGCCGCCGCCCGGATTATCTCCCGGATCCTGCCCCGCCTGACCCAGAGCAACAAGCTCTGCGCCGATGACCTGTCCCACGACCCGTCAACGGTGACGGCCTATCAGGCCGACCCCCTGGTTCACGACCGCGTTTCCACGGCCTGGTTTGTGTCGTTTCAGGCCACGGCCGCCAAGTGCCTGGAGCGGGCCGGAGAGCTGACCCTGCCCCTGCTGGTCGTTCACGGCACGGCCGACAAAATGGTTTCCGCCGAAGGCAGCCGGATGTTTTTCGACAAGGCCGGCAGCAGCGCCAAAACACTGAAACTGTTCGGCGGGCTCTTCCACGAAACCATGAACGAGCTGCCGAAGGACAGGCAAGTGGTCCTGGACGTCATCTCAACCTGGATTCAGGCAAGGCTTTAACCGGCTCCGCCTCCCGCGCCGCGGCGAATCCCCTTCTCGATTTCCACCACCGTGAAAATCACCAGACCGGTGCCCAGCACCAGACCCCATTCCGTCCATCCCATGGGCGTGCTTTGGAAGACGGTGTTAAACAGCGGCAGGTAGGTATAGAGCATCTGCAACAGCGTCATGGCGGCCACCCCGGCCCAGAGCAGGGGGTTGCTGAACAGGCCCAGGGCCCAGACCGGGCGGGTGATCGAACGGCAGTTGAACAGGTAAAACATCTCCCCGAAGATAAACACATTGACGGCCACGGTCCGGGCCAGGGCTTCGTTATGCCCGGCCAGCCTCAATTCCAGCTGGAACAGACCAAAGGAGCCGACCACCAGCATCAGGCTGACCATGACGATGCGCGTGATCAGGGGAGCCGTGAGAAGCGGCCTGCCGGGTTCCCGGGGCGGCCGCTGCATGAGGCCCGCTTCTTTCGGTTCAAACGCCAGCATCAGCCCCAGCAGCAGGGCCGTGGTCATATTGATCCAGAGGATCTGAAGCGGCAGGATGGGCAGTCGCGTACCCAGCAGGATGGCGGTCAGAATCACCAGTCCTTCCCCGCCGTTGGTGGGCAGGGTCCAGGTGATAAATTTAATGAGGTTGTCGAAAACGCCCCGGCCTTCTTCCACGGCGGCTTCAATGGTGGCGAAGTTGTCGTCGGTCAGCACCATGTCGGCCGCCTCCTTGGACACTTCGGTGCCGGCCAGCCCCATGGCTACGCCGATGTCGGCCTGACGCAGGGCCGGGGCATCGTTGACGCCGTCCCCGGTCATGGCCACCACGTAGTTCCGCTTCTGCAGGGCCTCCACCAGCCGCAGTTTCTGCTCCGGTGAAACCCGGGCGAACACGGCCGTATGGTCCGCTGCTTCCACCAGTTGTTCACCCGCCAGCTCGGCGATATCCCGTCCGGTGAGCACCTCCCGGGTATGCCAGGAGCAGGTTTCACCGCAGAGGCCTATCTGACGGGCAATGGCGGCGGCGGTTCCGGCGTGATCGCCGGTAATCATCTTGACCCGGATGCCGGCCGCCTGGCAGGCGGCCACCGCTTCAATCGCCTCGGGCCGGGGCGGATCGATCATGCCCTGAAGGCCGATAAACTGGGCACCGCTCTCCACGTCGGCATGGGTAATATGCGTCGTGCCGGGGGGCATCTCCTTGCGGGCGAAGGCCAGCACCCGCAATCCCCTGGCGGCCATGGATTCCACCCATTCGGCCACGGTCCCCGGGGCCGGCACCTGCGGTTTTCCGTCCGCGCCCATCATGGCGGCGCATTCCACGCAGATACTCTCAATGGAGCCCTTGACGTAAAGAACCCGGGGCTTTCCCTCTCCCTGGTCGTGCAATGTCGCCATATACTGACGGGCCGACTCAAACGGAATGGCGTCGACGCGCGGCATTTCTTTTTCCAGCGCTTCAGGATCGTACCCGGCCTTCATGGCCGCGGCGATCAGCGCGCCCTCGGTGGGATCGCCTTCCACCTGCCAGCCGGTTTCGGTTTTCTTGAGCCGGGAGTCATTGCACAGCAGCCCGGCCTTGACCAGTTCGACCAGGTCCATGTTGGCGGTCGGCTCAACGGCGTCGTCCCGCGGCATGATGGCGCCCTCCGGCGCGTAACCGGTCCCGGAAATTTCGTACCGCAGGCCGCCGGCCAGGATATCGGTGACGGTCATCTGGTTCTGGGTCAGGGTGCCGGTCTTGTCCGAGCAGATAATCATGGTCGACCCCAGGGTCTCCACCGCGGGAAGCTTGCGGATGATGGCGTGACGCCGGGCCATGCGGGAAACGCCGATGGCCAGGGTAATGGTAATGGCCGCGGGCAGGCCTTCGGGGATGGCGCCCACCGCCAGGGCCACCGAGGCCATGAAAATCTCCACCGGATCCTGCCCCCGGAGAAAACCGACGGCAAAGGTCAGGACCGCCATGGCCAGAATGGCATACAGCAGAATGTTGGAAAACTGGTGAATTTTGCGGGTCAGGGGGGTCTCCAGCACATCGGCCGCGGCAATGAGCTGATTGATGCGGCCGATTTCGGTGCGGTCGCCGGTGGCCACCACCAGGCCCCGGCCGCTGCCGTAGGTGACCAGGGTGGAGGAATAGGCCATATTGCGCCGGTCCCCGACGACTATGTCCGTGGCCAGCACGGTTTCCGCCTTCTGAATCGGCACGCTTTCGCCGGTCAGGGCGCTCTCGTCGATCTGCAGCTCCCGGCTCTGGATCAGGCGCAGGTCCGTCGGCACCTTGTCCCCGGACTGGAGCAGGACCAGGTCGCCGGGCACCAGCTGCCGGGCAGGCAACCGCTGTTTGCGGCCGTCCCGTACCACCGTGGCCTCGCTGGTCATGGCCCGGGACAGGGCCTCGATGGCCCGGATGGCTTTTGACTCCTGCACGAATCCGATGATGGCATTGACCAGCACCACGGCGAAAATGACCCCGGCGTCGATATATTCGGCCAGCATCAGGGTGACCAGAGACGCGGCCAGCAGAATGATCACCAGGGGCTGTTTGAATTGAAGCAGAAACCGGACCAGCGGGCTCTGGCCCGAGGACCGGGTCAGTTCGTTGGCGCCGAAGCGTTCCGCCCGGGCCAGGGCTTCCGTCTCGGAAAGGCCCTTGTCTTCATGGGATTCAAAAGCGGTGACGGTTTCCCGGACCGTCAAACCGTGCCACGCGTTTTCGGGGAGGTTCTTCATATCAATCTCCGTTTTCCAATTCGGCTGCCGCGGACGCGTCGACAGGGGCTCGTCAGCAGAACACGGCCTGTTCCGACGGACGGCTTCCGTCAGCCTGCGGGATCAAATTACGACAAGATGCAAATCGGGTTGATTACGACTTCCCGCCGGCGTATTCCAGAGATGCCTTAATAAAACCCCGGAACAGGGGATGGGGGTTTTCCGGCCGGGACTTGAATTCCGGATGAAACTGGCAGCCCAAAAACCAGGGATGGTCCTTGACTTCCACGATCTCCACCAGCTCGCCGTTGGGGGAGGTGCCGCTGATGATCAGGCCGGCCTTTTCCAGGGGCGCCCGGTATTCATTGTTGAATTCATAGCGGTGGCGGTGGCGTTCGGAAATAGTGCCGGCGCCATAAGCGGCATGGGCGAACGTGTTTCCGGCCACGCTGCAGGAGTAAGCGCCCAGGCGCATGGTGCCGCCTTTATCCGAAGAGAGGTCCCGTTTCTGGGTAGTGCCCGTCTGCTCATCAAACCATTCCCGCATCAGATAGATAACGGGGTAGGCCGTGTCCCGGTCGAACTCGGAACTGTGCGCGCCTTTCAGCCCGGCCACGTTCCTGGCAAACTCCACTACCGCCACCTGCATGCCCAGGCAGATGCCGAAAAAAGGCACTTTGTTTTCCCGGGCATACTGGCAGGCCAGAATTTTTCCTTCCACCCCCCGGGAGCCGAATCCGCCCGGCACCAGAATGCCGTCGACGCCGGCCAGCTTGTCGGCGCGGTTTTCCGGGGTAATGGTTTCCGAATCGATGAACATCAGGTGGACCTTGGCGTTGTTGGCAAACCCGCCGTGATACAAGGCTTCATTCAGACTTTTATAAGATTCGGTCAGGTTGGTGTATTTGCCGACCACGCCGATGCGAACGTGATGTTTGGGGTTCCTTATTTTTTCGGACAACCCCATCCAGAAATCGAGTTTCGGCGCCCGGGTCCAGATGTGGAGCATTTCCACGATCTTGTCATCCAGTCCCTCCTGGTGAAAAATCAGGGGCACCTCATAAATATTATCCACGTCAATGGCCGTAATGACCGCGTCTTTGCTGACATCGCAGAACAGGGCGATTTTCTTCTTGATGGAATCTTCCAGAAAGACGCCGGTCCGGCAGAGCAGAATGTCCGGCTGAATGCCGATGCTCCGCAGTTCCTTGACGCTGTGCTGGGTCGGCTTGGTTTTGACTTCCCTGGCGGTGGCGATGTGGGGCACCAGGGTGAGGTGAATGTAAATCACGTTTTCTTTGCCCACGTCCGCCCGCATCTGGCGGATGGCCTCCAGAAACGGCAGGCTTTCGATATCGCCGATGGTGCCGCCGATTTCCGTGATGACGATATCGGCCGTATTTTCCAGGGAGCGGATGCTCTGCTTGATCTCATCGGTGATGTGAGGGATCACCTGGACCGTGCCGCCCAGGTAATCCCCCCGGCGTTCCTTGGAAATCACCGAATCATAAATCCGGCCGGTGGTGAAGTTGTTGGCCTTGCCCAGATGGGCGTGGGTGAAGCGCTCATAATGCCCCAGGTCCAGGTCGGTTTCCGCGCCGTCGTCGGTGACAAACACTTCCCCGTGCTGGAAGGGGTTCATGGTGCCGGGGTCCACGTTGATATACGGATCCAGTTTCTGAAGCGTAACCGACAGCCCCCGGCTTTCCAGAAGGGCGCCGATGGCGGCAGACGCCAGCCCCTTGCCCAGAGAAGACACCACGCCGCCGGTTACAAAGATGAACTTTGAGGATGCGCCCATTCCCCTCCCCCTGTGTGCTGAAGTTGTTGATGCGTCGACTATCCGGGATTAAAATTCGCAGGCCAGCCGGCCGGCTACCCCCAGCTCTTCTTCAATCCGCAGCAGTTGATTGTACTTGGCGATCCGATCCGACCGGGAAAGGGAGCCGGTCTTGATCTGGCCGCCGTTGACGCCCACCACCAGATCGGCGATAAAGGCGTCCTCGGTCTCGCCGGACCGGTGGGAAATCACGGTGCTGTAACCCGCCTGCCGGGCCAGGTCAATGGTATCCAGGGTTTCGGTCACGGTGCCGATCTGGTTTAATTTCACCAGAATGGCATTGGCCAGGCCCTCATTGATCCCCTTGGCGAAGATCTCCGGATTGGTGACAAAGACATCGTCCCCGACGATCTGGATCAGGTTGCCCAGGCGTTCGGTCATCAGGGGCCAGTTGTTCCAGTCCTGCTCGGCCAGACCGTCCTCGATGGAGACGATGGGATACTTATCGATCCACTTTTCATAGTATTCGATCATCTCTTCGGAACTCAGTTCCCGGCCTTCGGCCTTGAGGACGTATTTGCCCTTTTTCCCCTTTCCCTTGAAAAACTCGCTGGCCGCGGCATCCAGTCCCAGGCAGATATCCTCACCCGGTTCATAACCGGCGGCGGAAATCGCCTCCACGATCAGTTTCAGGGCGGCCTCATTGCTTTCCAGGTTGGGCGCGAAACCGCCTTCATCACCGACGGCGGTGCTGAATCCCTTGGCCTTTAATATTTTCTTCAGGTTATGAAACACCTCGGCGCCCATGCGCAGGCAATCGGCAAAGCAGTCGGCGCCGACCGGGATGATCATGAACTCCTGGATGTCCAGGCCGCTGGAAGCGTGGGCGCCGCCGTTGACGATATTCATCATCGGCATGGGCAGCTGCCGGGCATAAATCCCCCCCAGATATTTGTAAAGCGGCAGGGAATACGCATCGGCCGCGGCCCGGGCCGTGGCCATGGAAACGCCCAGAATGGCGTTGGCGCCAAGCTTGGACTTGTTGGCCGTGCCGTCCAGTTCGATCATGGTGCTGTCGATCAGCGCCTGATCGTCGGCCGGCAGACCGGTCAGCCGGGGCGCGATGAGGGTGTTGACGTTGTTCACGGCTTTGATGACGCCTTTGCCCAGGTAGCGGCGGGCATCTCCGTCCCGGAGCTCCAGCGCTTCCCGGGTTCCCGTGGAGGCCCCGGAAGGGACCGCTGCCCGGCCGATGGCGCCGCAGGCCAGGGCCACCTCCACCTCCACCGTGGGATTGCCCCTGGAATCCAGTATTTCCCTTGCATTAATATCTGTAATTTCAATCATTTTTCATCCTCCCGGAAAGGTTGTTGACGGTTGGCCCTGCCTTGACAAATTCAGGCAGGATGCTACTATCTATTCAGGTTCATGTCAAGGAGACTGATGAACAACCTTTCACCTTATCATAGCGCCCATCTGGTGGTGGCGGCCATACGGATCCTGGAGCACCGCGATGGTCACCCGCCGTCCGTGGAGGCCATAGGAGAGATTCTGGCCGTTTCCGTCGAACAGGTTCACCGGCTCTGCCGCAAGCTGGAGCAGCAGGGAATCGTGGAAATGGCCAGCGGTGCTTACGGGGTCCGTGTTTTTATCCGGGATCACACGGCCATCGAGCATTTGCCGGATGACGCGCCCAGGAGTGGCATGGGCGACGAGCTGGCCCGGTTCAAACAGGAACAGCAGAGCCGGAACAAGACCATCGAGGATTTAAAACAGAAGGAAGAGACCAGGAAAAAGGAGCTGTTCAAGCAGATTGAACAGCAGTTCAAGAAGAAACCACCATCTGATCATAATAATACCGAATAAAATTAGTTTTTTATAAAACCACCGGTTTTCTCTTTTCTTTTTGTGCGTTTTCGTTCATATTAGTTTGATTTCGGGCATATAGTACATAGATTGGATGAAAAAATCATGCATACCTCTTCCGGGAGGCACGGCATAGACACCGTTGTCGTCAACGAACTCGGACTGCATGCCCGGGCCGCCGCCAAGGTGGCTAAAGCCGCCGCCGGGGCCAGGGGCCCCGTCTGGTTGGTCAGAAACGGAACAAGAGTGGACGCCAGCAGCGTTATTGACATCCTGACCCTGGCCTGTGCCAAGGGGGCGGAAATCCGTTTTGAAGCGGATAACCCGGCGGATGCGTTGCTTCTGGAAAAGCTGGTAGATCTGGTTGCGAGGGGTTTTGACGAATAAGAAAAAACAGGAAGAGACGGGAATAATGTCAGGGAGTGACAAACAGATCGCCCTCGTCGGCGTGAGCGGTTCCCCGGGAATCTGTATCGGAAAGGCCTACCTGGTGGACACCGACAGCCCCGGTGTGGAAGTGGTGGAAAAGTATTTTATCGATTCGGACAATATCACCGCCGAAGTGAACCGGTTCAGGGCCGCCGTCAAAAGCGCCAAGGAAGAGCTCACTCAGATCATCCGCGACATCCCGGGAGACCTGCGGGATCACATCCACATTCTGGAGGCCCACAAGGTTCTGTTCAAGGACAAGATGCTCTATGGAAAGGCCATCGAGACCATTGAAAAAGAGCAGGTCAACGCGGAATGGGCCCTGAAAAAGGTGGTGTCCAATATCAAGGCCATGTTCCGGGAAATCGCCGACCCCTATATTAAAGGAAGAGCCGCCGATATCGTTCATGTGTCCGACCGGATCATGCAGCATCTGGTGGGAACCCCCAACGTCAAAATCAGCAAGATCAATAAACGGGTCATTCTGGTCGCCCATGACCTCTCCCCGGCCGATACCAGCCAGATCCAGCTCAACCGGATCAAGGGTTTTATCACCGACAAGGGCGGCCGCACCTCCCACACCGCCATTATCGCCAAGACGCTTGAAATCCCATCTGTTTTAGGTCTGGAGCGGGCCACCTGGGTCATCCGGAACGATGATATCATCATCGTTGACGGCGACAACGGCATGGTCATCATCAACCCCACCGAAGAGACCCTGATTGATTATCAGAACCGGCAGGAAGCCTATTACGCCTATAAAACCGACATCATCAAGGGCGCCCTGCTGCCATCGACAACCGCCGACGGCGTTACCTTAAGGATACTGGGCAACATCGAACTGCCCGACGACATCGATCAGGTCAAGCGCTACGGCGGCGACGGCATCGGCCTTTTCCGGACGGAGTTTCTCTACTTGAGCCGCAACTCCTTCCCCTCGGAAGAGGAATTGTTCGAGCAGTATAAAGAAATCGCCCAGAGAATGGCGCCCCTGCCGGTGACCATCCGCACCCTGGACATCAACGGCGACAAGGCCATCGCCTATAACCAGACGGAAGACGAGGCCAACCCGGCCCTGGGTCTTCGGGCCATCCGCTTCTGTCTCAAGCGGCCGGATATTTTCAGAACCCAGTTAAGGGCCATTTTGAGAGCGGCCGTCTTTGGCAACGTCAAAATCATGTTTCCCATGATCTCCAGCGTCGATGAAACCACCGAAGCCATCAGCCACCTGGATCAGGCGGCGGCGTCCCTGAAAAAAGACAAACTGGAATATAACCGGGATATCGATGTGGGCATCATGATCGAGGTCCCCTCGGCCGTAATCATCGCCGATCTGCTGGCGGACATGGTCGATTTTTTCAGCATCGGCACCAATGACCTGGTTCAGTATTCCCTGGCCATCGACCGGGGCAACCGCAAGGTGGCCCATCTCTTTCAGACCCTGCACCCGGCCATTATCCGCATGATCCGGCAGATCGTGAAAATCGCCCGGGAGAAAGAGGTGGAACTGGTCATGTGCGGGGAAATGGCCGGCGCGCCGATCAACCTGCCGATCCTGCTGGGACTGGGCATGAGGGATTTGAGCATGAATCCGCCGTCGATCCCCATTGTCAAGAACACCCTGCGCGCCCTGGATGTGAAAACGTCGGAAAAATTCATTGTCGATGTCCTCAAGCAGACCTCGTCATCGGACATCAGCGACCTGATCCAGAAGAAATTCGGCGACATATTTCTGAACATGCCGGGAACCGGTCACTAACCCCCTTTAACGGAAATGACTTTGTTTCCGCAGTCAAACATCAGGCCGGGAGCGCCTCCTTGAACGATCAGCACATCAAGATCATCACCGTCAACAAACAGGCCCAGCACGAATACTTCATCGAAGACACCATGGAAGCCGGGCTGGTACTGAAAGGTACCGAGGTCAAGTCCCTGCGGCAGGGCCGGGCCAACCTCAAGGACGCTTATGCCCGGATCAAAAACGGCGAGGTGTATCTGCATCAGATGAACATCAGCGCCTATACGTTTGCCTATTACGACAACCACGAGCCGGAGAGACCCCGCAAGCTGCTGCTCCACAAACAGGAAATCAAACGGCTGTTCGGTAAAATCAATGAAAAGGGATTCTCCCTCATCCCCCTGAAAGTCTATTTCAAGTCCGGCAAGGCCAAAGTGCTGCTGGGCCTGGCCCGGGGAAAAAAGAAATACGACAAGAGGGAAGAGATCAAGAACCGGGACGCCAAGCGGGACCTGGACCGGGAAATCCGCCGGCGACGATAGCCGGTGGCAATCCGCCGGCGACGATAGCCGGTGGCAATCCGCCGGCGACGATAGCCGGTGGCAATCCGCCGGCGACGATAGCCGGTGGCAATCCGCCGGCGACGCTGATTCAATTACACAAATCCTGTCCGCCACAACCATGGTGCCGAACAATCAATAAACCGTTGCTTGTCGCCTTGTTTTTCGCTGTCATCCCCATTGAACCTCCTGTTTTCATGATTATAATTTAAGTCATGCCAGCGCCGTCGGGGAGATCGGCACTGAAACCATATAAAATTACAGGAGAAAACCATGCGCATCGACAAACTGACCATCAAGTCTCAGGAACTGCTGCAGGCGGCCCAGGGCCTGGCGTCCGAACGCGGCCACCAGCAGATCGAGCCGGAGCACCTGCTTTACGCCATGCTGGATGACGCCGGGGGAATGATCGGCGCCATGCTGGAAAAAACAGGTGTGTCCGCGGATGCCGTCCGGCGGGACGTGGTCGCGGCCTTAAACGAAATTCCCAGGGTCAGCGGCGGATCAACGGAAGTCTATATTTCCAGAAGGACCAAGGCCGTCATGGATACGGCCTTTGCCCAGAGCGCCGGCATGAAGGATCAGTACGTCAGCGTGGATCATATTTTTCTGGCCATTATCGAAGAAAAAGGCGGCAAGTCAGCCGCTGTTTTGAAAAAATTCGGTATTAATAAGGAAACAGCCCTGAAGGTCCTGATGGAGTTCCGGGGCAGCCAGCAGGTCACCGACCAGAACCCGGAGGAAAAATACCGGGCCCTGGAAAAATACAGCCGCGACCTGACCGGGCTGGCCCGCCTGGGCAAACTCGACCCGGTCATCGGCCGGGACGAGGAGGTCCGCCGGGTGGTCCAGGTGCTTTCCCGCCGGACCAAGAACAACCCCGTCCTTATCGGCGAACCGGGCGTGGGTAAGACGGCCATTGTCGAAGGGCTGGCCCAGCGCATCGTGGCCGGGGATGTTTCCGAAGGGCTGAAAAACAAGAAACTGGTGGCCCTGGACATGGCCGCCCTCATCGCCGGCGCCAAATACCGGGGCGAATTCGAAGACCGGCTCAAGGCCGTTTTAAAGGAAGTGGAGCGCGCCGAGGGCGAGGTCATTCTCTTTATCGACGAATTGCACACCCTGGTGGGCGCCGGCGCCAGCGAAGGCTCCATGGACGCCTCCAACATGCTCAAACCGGCCCTGGCCCGGGGCGCTCTGCGCTGCATCGGCGCCACCACTTTAAATGAATACCGCAAATACATTGAAAAGGACGCGGCCCTGGAACGGCGCTTTCAGCCGGTCTTTACCAGCGAACCGTCCGTGGCCGACACCATCTCCATCCTGCGCGGTCTAAAAGAAAAATACGAAGTGCATCACGGCGTCAAGATCCGGGACGCGGCCCTGATCGCCGCCGCCACCCTGTCAAACCGCTATATCACCGACCGCTTTCTGCCGGACAAGGCCATCGATTTGATGGATGAATGCGCCTCCAAGATGCGCATTGAAATCGACAGCATGCCGGCGGAGATCGACGAGATCCAGCGCAAGATCACCCAGTCCGAAATCGAACGCGAGGCCCTGAAGAAAGAGACCGACAAGGAATCCGAAGAACGCCTGAAGGCCCTGGAAAAGGAGATCGCCGAATTAAAAGAAGAGATCGGCGGCATGAAGGCCCACTGGGAGCGGGAAAAAGACCTGATCCAGACCATGCGCGCCATCAAAAAGGAAATGGACGAGCTGGGCATCCTCCAGCAGCAGGCCGAACGCCGGGGCGATTACGCCAAGGTGGCGGAGCTGCGCTACGGCCGTACCAACGAGCTCAACAAAAAAATGGAAGCCACCGAAGCCGAGCTGGCCCAGGTGCAGAAAGATCAGAAGATGCTCAAGGAGGAGGTGGATGCCGAGGACATCGCTGAGGTGGTCTCCCGCTGGACCGGGATACCGGTCAGCAAGATGATGGAGGGCGAGCGGGAAAAACTGGTCAAAATGGAAGAGCGGCTGGCCCGGCGCGTGGTCGGCCAGGAAGAGGCGGTGGCCGCCGTGTCCGACGCGGTCCGACGTTCCCGCTCCGGCCTCCAGGATCCCAACCGGCCGGTGGGCTCGTTCATCTTCCTCGGCCCCACCGGCGTGGGCAAGACCGAGCTGGCCAAGGCCCTGGCCGAATTCCTGTTCGACAGCGAGCAGATCATCCGCATCGACATGTCCGAATACATGGAGAAACACGCCGTGGCCCGCATGATCGGCGCGCCTCCGGGGTATGTCGGCTACGACGAGGGCGGACATCTGACCGAAAGCGTCCGCCGCCGGCCTTATTCGGTGGTGCTGTTCGATGAAATTGAAAAAGCCCATCCGGACGTCTTCAACATCCTGCTTCAGATGCTGGACGACGGCCGTATGACCGACGGCCACGGCCGGACCGTGGACTTTAAGAACACCATCATCATCATGACCAGCAATATCGGCAGCCAGATGATCCAGGAACTGACCGGCACGGAACCGGACAAGATCAAGGACCGCCTGTCCGATATTCTGCGCCAGCATTTCCGGCCGGAATTTTTAAACCGGATCGATGAGACCATCATCTTTCACAACCTGGACCGGAACCAGATCGCCCGCATCGTGGATATCCAGGTGGAACGGCTCACTCGCCGCACCGCCGACCGGGGTATCAAGCTGGAGTTGACCGAGGAGGCCCGGCAGTTTCTGGCCGACCAGGGCTATGACCCGGTTTACGGCGCCCGGCCCTTGAAACGGGCCATTCAGAAACACCTTGAAAATCCGCTGGCCCTGGAAATCCTGAAAGGGAACATCCCGGAAAACAGCACTGTCCGGGCCGAGGCGTCCGGGGGTGGAATCGTCTTTACGGTAGCGTAGGGGAAACCGAAGAAAGCGGCCTGGCCGGCCCTTACCCCGAAAAATGTTCCTTGAGAAAGGCGCCGGCCAGCCGCTGAACGCAGAGGTTTTCCGGCGCGTGGAAAGGGCTCTGCCGGGGATCCATCTTGAGAATGGCCTGCAGCAGGGCGGCCGCCTCCTCTTTTCTGCCCATATGAAACAGAACCTCGGCCTTGGCGAAATGGGTATAAAAATAGGTGGGAAAGGCGATGGTCGCCAGTTCCAGGCCCATGGCCACCGTTTCAATGGTATAGCCCGCCAGGCCGAGCCCTTTTTCCGCCAGCCAGCCCCCTTTTTCAATAATCGTGGCGGTGGAAATCAGTGGGCCGGAGTAAAAATAGGTGGCGTTTTCATTGGCGGTCAGCACCAGGTGGTCCATGATGGAATTCATGTAACTGGCCTTGACGACGATATTGGCGTCCTGGATGGAGCGGGCCAGGTTGAGCTGCCGCCAGTAATTGGCCGGCACATAGTGCTGATCAAGGGAAAGGGCTTTGAGCCCGTAAACATTGCCCTCGCGGAAAAAGGGCAGGGCGGTTTCGTTTTCTCCGAAGGACAGGTAGTAATATCCCAGGTAATAGCTGCCCCGGGACACCCAGGTCTGGGCAACCAGATGGTCCGGATGCGCTTCCGCGATTCTTTTGAACATCGAAACCGCTGTTTTTCCTTTTTCAATATCCTCCCGCTGATCCCAGACGGCCAGGGCTTCCGTAAATTCCGGGATGTCGTCCGGCACGGGAAGGGCCCGGCCCACGGGGACCGGCAGCTTACTGGCCCATAAGGCCCCGTAGGTTTTTTTGATATAATCCAGATCCGCGTATGAGGAAACCGAGGTGATCAGCAGTTTCATAGCCGTCATGTTGTCGCCGTCAAGAGACACGGCCCTGGACGCATACGTTTCCGATTTTTTCCAGTTTTCAACCCGGCCGTCTTTTTGAAATCGGCCTTTGAGGTAATAGCTTTGCGAAAGCCACAGGCAAACCGCCATGGGGTTGGCGCCGGTTTTCTCCAGTTCGTGGATAAGACCGATGATCCGATCGATATTTTTCCCGTCCCAGTGATCGTCCCAGAGGGCCTTTACTTCCTGCCAGCGGGAATCATCGGACGGCAGGGGCAGATCCAGATCCCAGACACCCGGGGAATAAGCGTGGGCCGTCCCCCCCCCCAGCAGAAACAGGACCCACAGCCATGTGCTGATTCTGTAAAAACAAAGGCGAAGCATGATATCTCCTCGTAACGATAACGGTCAGACGGATTGAACGCATGGCCATCTATGACAACATTCATGGCGGGTGTCAAGGGCGGATGCTGCCCTGCCTGGTGGCCCGGAAAACATTGACACACAAGACCGGTTTTGCTATTTGAAAAGAATAATAAAAGCAAATGTTATCTTTAATCGGAAGTCAAGGTGTACCATGAAAAAGATTGTTGTCTGCCTGATGATTCTGGTCTTGATCTCCGGTGATCCTAGCCGCGTTCCTTCGGACTCTTTATAGCGCGGAAACTTTAAAAAACAGGCATATGTGACCATGGATAACGGCGCCATTCTTTTTATCTGCCGGCGCAACTCCGCCCGGAGCCAGATGGCGGAAGGATTCGCCAAGCAACTGGCACCGAAGGGACTGACCATATTCAGCGCCGGTCTGGCGCCGGCCGAAAAAATTCATCCGCTGGCCGTGGCCGTGATGGCCGAGTTCGGCATCGATATCTCAAGTCAGCGTCCCAAGCGGATCCAGGACCTGCCCCCCCTGCGGTTTGACCTGGCCGTAACCCTCTGTTCATCCGTCGCGTCGGAACTTGCCAGTCTGGCCATCGCCGGGTCTCCGGCCAATGTCCACTGGAATCTCGATGATCCGGCGGTTAACGGTGAAAACGGGCCGGAAGCAATGGCATCCTTCCGCAACTCCGCGCCGCAGATCCGTGATCTGGTGTCCGGCCTGTTTGACCGGGGTTACTTTGAGGCTTTTGCCCTGCAGAAGCAGAATATGGACCGGATTATCGACAACCTGGCCGAAGGGGTCATTGCCCACGATCTGAACCGGACCATCTTCTTCTTCAGCCGCGGCGCCGAACGCCTGACCGGCCTGTCGGCCACCGAGGTCATCGGCAAGGACTGCCACGAGATTTTCAACCCCCGGTTGTGCGGCGACAAGTGTTCTTTCTGCGATCCGGGCGACATTCCGGAATTCAGGAAAAAGTGCTACACCACCGTGTTGCCCGAGGCCCGGGGGGAGAGAAAGGAACTGGACGTGACGGTGGTGCCCATGACGGGGGCGGACGGCAAGATGCGCGGGGTGGTGGCTTCCCTGATCGACAAGACAGCCTGGAAACGGGGCAGCTACGACCGGGAAGACGGGCTCCAGAGCTTTGCCGGTATCATCGGCCAGACCCCGGCCATGAAGCAGGTCTTTCAACAGATCCGTGATCTGGCCGCCTATGACGCGCCGGTTCATATTTCCGGCGAAACCGGTACCGGCAAGGAGCTGGTGGCCAGGGCCATTCACAGCGAAAGTACCCGCCGGGACAACCTCTTTGTTCCCATCAACTGCGGCGCTCTGCCGGAAGGCCTGGTGGAGAGCGAACTGTTCGGCCACATCAAGGGATCGTTTTCAGGGGCCGTGCGCGACAAAAAGGGCCGCTTTGAACTGGCCGACAGGGGCACCCTGTTTCTGGACGAAATCGCCGAACTGCCCAAGACTGCCCAGGTCAAGCTGCTGCGCTTCCTGCAGGAAGGCATCCTGGAAAAAGTGGGCAGCGAAAAAATTCTGACCGCCAACGTGCGGATCGTCAGCGCCTCCAACAAAGATCTGAAAAAAGAGGTGGAGAAAGGCACCTTCCGGGATGACCTCTATTACCGCATCAACGTCATTCCCATCGTGCTGCCGCCCCTGCGCGAGCGGAAAAACGACATTCCCCTGCTGGTGCGCCATTTCCTGAATGCCGAACATAATCGTCACAACGGCAAGCGGCCGGAGATTTCCGACGAGGCCCTGGCCGCGATCATGGATTATTCCTGGCCGGGAAATGTCCGGGAGCTGGAAAACACCATTCAGTTCGCCGTTATCAAATGCCGCAACAACATTATCAAGCCCGCCGATCTGCCCATGGAACTGGTCCGGTCCGGCGAACGTTCCGGCCAGCGCGGTCCTGTCCCGAAGCTTGACGGCCGATCGGTGAAAGAAGCCCTGGAGAAGGCCGGGGGGAACAAGTCCAAGGCCGCCCGGCTGCTGGGCGTGGGCCGGGCGACGCTGTACCGGTTTCTGGAAATCCATCCGGAGCTGGACATCGCCGATCAATAGGTTCAAGGGGCCAGGTGAGCCGCTTTCCCATGTCATTTCGAGCATAGCGAGAAATCCCCCGAAGGATAACCTTAAACGAAGAAGGGCTAAAAAGGGTGCCCCCGTTTTGAACACAAAGAATTCGCGTTCACCCGACCCGTCTGGAGGATTGTCCTGGGCGAAGCTTACCGCCGGCACATTGATCAAACGTTATAAGCGGTTCCTGGCGGATGTGCGGCTGAAAAACAACCGGGTGGTCACCGCCCACTGCCCCAACTCCGGCGCCATGCTGACTTGTTCTGAACCGGGACGACCGGTTTATCTTTCCCGCCATGATGACCCCGGCCGGAAGCTGAAGTTCACCTGGGAAATGATCGACATGCCGGATTCGCTGGTGGGCGTGAATACCCAGGTTCCAAACCGGCTGGTGAAGCGGGCCGTCGAAGCCGGCGTCGTCGGACCGCTGGCCGGCTATGATACCGTGACGCCGGAGGTCAGGGTCGGAGAGCGGTCCCGGCTGGATCTGCTGCTGACCGCCACGAACCGCCCCCCCTGTTATGTGGAAGTCAAAAACTGCACCCTCGTGATTGAAGGGACGGCCTGTTTTCCGGATGCCGTGACCGACCGGGGGAGAAAGCATTTAGACGAGTTAATGGCGCTGGTCGCAGCGCAAAACCGCTGTGTCATGTTCTTTCTGATCCAGCGGATGGATGCGGTTTCCTTCCGGCCGGCGGATCATATTGATCCGGCGTACGGAAAGGCCCTGAGAAAAGCGGTCCAAAAAGGGGTGGAGGTTATGGCCTGGGACGTGGCCATGGATCTGAAGGGTATTGCCCTGAACCGGCCCCTGGTCTGCCGGCTTTAAGTGGCGGTTCGCTTGACCTCTTTGTCCCTTGAACCCTGACAAAACAATCCGGCCTTTGTGTGTCGCAACGAATCGGGGATGCCCCTGTTTTTTATTGACCGAGCTCCTTTTCCAGCCACTCCCGGACCGGTCCGCTAATGGCGTAAACCCCTTTCTGACGGCCGACGGACTCGAGAAAGGGCTCTCTGACCCCTTCCGGCAACGGAAACGCCGCCAGTTCCTCGGCGGTTTCCGAGCTCCGTTTCACCAGAAACACCCGCGGCTCTTCCTTCCAGGTATTGACGACAAAATAAAACGAGACGTCATTTTTGGACCGGATCACATAATTTCCACCGGACCAGTTGTTGCCCCATTCCAGATAAAGCCGGACGGCTTCCTCGGGGGTCATGTCCCAGTCTATTTCATTGATAAGAGACTTCTCTTTCTTGAGCTGATCCAGTGTCATCATGGCGATTCTCCCTGGGTCCGGAAGAACTGTTCGCGCGCGCGCCGCCTTGTCGCGGCGGCAGCCCGTCAGGTCAGTTCCTCCCGGTTGTAAAAGACGTATCAAATAATCCGGTCATCATCATGACGAATGACCCTGTTTCTGAACCAGCGGGCCACCAGCCCGAGGGCGCGGACGATTATATTTCCCGCCACGGCGGCGGTAATCGCGAAAATCAGCGAGCCGGCCCAGAGATAAAGAGAGTTTTCCATAAAGTTTCCCATCCTTGTTTCAACGCCGAACATATTCAGCAGAAACCGTGTCAGGAGGGGGGAATCTCCCAGCAGAAATTGGCCGAGCTTGTGGGCGGCCAGAAAGACCGGCACCGCCGTAACGGGATTGGTCAACCAGCAGGCGGCCAGGGCGATGGGCAGATTGACGCGCAAGGCGATAACGACGATGGCGCTCAGCAGCATCTGGAACGGAATGGTCGGGGTAAAAGCGATAAACAACCCGGCCGACAGCCCGTTGGCCAGAGAGTTGACGTCAAACCCCCAGATATGGGGATGAAAAAGACGTTCACCGAGCAGGCGGTGCGCCAGGGAGCCCTTCAGCGTATGCCGCATGCGTTCGAGCTTGCGACGCCACCTTTTAAGCCACTGCCACAGCATTTGTTCTTCCTTCAAAAACAGGGAAAATCAATGTAGCACAACGCCGCCGCCAGGAAAAGGGCAACGCGACATAAACCGGAGTCGACATGACGCATGGTGTGGAACAAAAAAGCGCCGGAGAAAAAATCCTCCGGCGCTTTTTTGGTTTTTAAATAACGTCAGGTTTTACTGGCCCTTGCCGGTGGCCGCGGCGTGGGTCTTGATGGCGACTTTTTCGGTCAGGCCGCCGTAGTATTCACGAAGGATATCCAGGACTTCTTCCCGGCCGAAATGGTCGGCGATCGGGGTGCCTTCGGACAGGCCCTTGCGAAGCATGGTGCCGGACAGCATAACCCGGTTTTCCTTGGGATGGGGGCAGGTCCGCAGGGAGGCCATGCCGTCGCACTTGGTGCAGTAGAAGGTCCAGTCGATCTTCAGCGGCGTGCACAGCAGGGCCTTGCCCGGCTCTTTGGGGTGCGGGATTTTGTCGAAGATCGTCTGGGCTTCGAACATGCCGTAAAAATCACCTACGCCGGCGTGATCCCGGCCGATGATCATCCGGGAGCAGCCGTAGTTCTGGCGGAAGGTGGCGTGCAGCAGCGCTTCCCGGGGACCGGCATAACGCATGTCAAGGGGATAACCGCCCTGGACAACGTGTTTTTCGACAAAGTAGTTTTTCACCAGGGCGTCGATGCAGCGGACGCGCACTTCGGCGGGAATGTCGCCGGCCTTGAGGTTGCCGACCAGGGAGTGAATGTAAACGCCGTCGCAGACATCCACTGCGATCTTGCACAGATGCTCATGGGAGCGGTGCATGGGGTTTCTGAGCTGCAGGGCGGCGATTTCCTTCCAGCCTCTTTCCTCGAAAATTTTCCGGGATTCAGCCGGCCGGTGATAAACACCCTTGTACTTTACCGGATATTCGCCCTCGGACAGGACCTTGACCGGGCCGGCCAGGTTAATTGGCTGCTGTTTCATAACCATCTGGACACCGGGGTGATCGGCTTCGGCAATCTTCCAGAATTCTTCGGTGGTCTTGGTGCCTTCGCCCATGAAGGTTTTTTCGCACTCGTACTTTTTGTCGGCGTCGGTCATTTCGTATTTTTCGGTGACTTTCATGGTGGCCATGATTTCGTTGTTCTCAGGGTCCACCAGGGCGACTTCCTCCCCCGCTTTGATGGCGTCGGCATCTGCCTTGGAGGCGTCGAGGCAGACGGGAACCGGCCAGAAGGTGCCGTCGGCCAGCAGGTAATTGTCACAGACACTCTTCCAGTCAGCCTTGGTCATGAAACCGGTCAGCGGGGAAAAACCGCCGATGCCGATCATGATCAGGTCGCCTTTGGCCCGGGGGCTCAGGGGGATTTTCTTCAGTCCGGCGGCTTTTTTCTTTTCCGCTTCCAGGGCGCTGCCTTCCAGAAGACATACGGTCAAACCTTTGCCGCCATGCGGCGCAATCAAGTTACTCATTTTTAAAATCTCCTTTCAACGTTTCTTGGGTTATCCGAAAAGGCAAATCATCGATGCCGTTTGGTTTTTCTGTACTAAAGACAAAGAAAATAGAGTTTGTTGTTTTTTTTGTCAATATAAATCTTATACCCCTTGTTGAGTGAAGGCGTTTTTGCGATAATCATCCCGCCATAACCGGCCCGAAGCGGCCGCGTGAAACAGAAATATTATGACAATCAAAGGCTTGAATATGTTTGATCGATATCGGCAGGAAGCCGAAGCCCGAAGGGCCAAAGGACTGCCTCCCCTGCCTCTGGATGAGGAGCAGGCCAGCGAGCTGTGCCGGCTCCTGGAACAACCGCCGCCAGGCAGCGAAGCGCTGCTGCTGGATCTGATGGAAAACCGGGTGCCGCCGGGAGTCGATCCGGCGGCCAGAATCAAAGCCGCTTTCCTGGGTGCCCTGGCCGTCGGAAAGGCGGGTTCCCCGCTGATCGGCGTTGAAAAAGCAGTCGAGTTTCTGGGCGCCATGCAGGGCGGATATAATATTGAATATCTGACAACCTTTCTGGAGGATGTCCGGCTGGCGCCCCTGGCCGCCGTTCAGCTGAAAAATGCCGTTTTTATCGGCGACGGCTATAAAAAGGTAGCGGACCGGATGGGGACCAATCCCTGGGCCGGGCAGGTCATGGTCTCCTGGGCGGAGGCGGAATGGTTTTTAAACCGCCCCGGCCTGCCTGAAAAAATCAGCGGCATCGTCTTCCGGGTGGACGGCGAAATCACCACGGACGATTTTTCCCCGGCCGCGGAAGCCGGAACCCGCTCGGACATCCCCCTGCACGCCCTGTCCATGCTCCGGCGCCGGGTGGACTCGCCGCTTGAAACCATCGCCGACCTGAAGAAAAAAGGCCTGCCGGTAGTTTTTGCCGGTGACGTGGTCGGAACCGGATCGTCCCGGAAATCCGCTGTAAACTCCCTTGTCTGGCATATCGGCAACGATATTCCCGGTATTCCCAATAAACGGCGGGGCGGCCTGGTGCTGGGCGGTAAAATCGCGCCGATTTTTTATAATACCCTGGAAGACGCCGGCGCCCTGCCGGTCGAGTGCGACGTGACCGCATTGGAGACCGGCGACATCATCGCCGTTTTCCCCCGGCAAAACAGAATTATCATTGAAAGCAAGAAAAACCGGGAAGTTCCGTTTTATCTCCGATCCCCCGTACTGATGGATGAGGTTCGGGCCGGGGGACGAATCCGCCTTATTGTCGGCCGCACCCTGACCGCTACCGCCCGCCGTCATCTGGGGCTGGTTGAATCAGACGTTTTTGCCCGACCTCCCCGTCCGGCGGAGAAGACCGGCGGCTTCACCCTGGCCCAGAAAATTGTTGGCCGGGCCTGCGGCAAAAAAGGCGTGGTTCCGGGAGAGTATTGCGAGCCGGTCCTGGCGACGGTGGGCTCCCAGGACACGACCGGCACCATGACCCGGGACGAACTCAAGGAACTGGCCTGCCTTTCCTTTGGCGCGGATCTGGTCATGCAGTCTTTCTGTCACACGGCCGCCTATCCCACGGACCGGGACCGGGCCATGCACCGGAACCTGACGGCCTTTTTTGTAGAACGCGGCGGCATTGCCTTGAAACCCGGTGACGGCGTCATTCACGCCTGGCTCAACCGCTTGATCCTTCCCGATACCGTCGGCACCGGCGGTGACTCCCACACCCGCTTTCCCGTGGGCATCAGTTTCCCGGCCGGTTCCGGACTGGTGGCCTTCGCGGCTGCCATGGGCAAAATGCCCCTGGACATGCCCGAGTCCGTGCTGGTCAGGCTGACCGGAAAGCGGCATAACGGCATCACCCTGCGGGACGTGGTCAACATGATTCCCCTGACGGCCATCGAAAAGGGTCTGCTGACCGTGGCCAAGGAGAACAAGAAGAACATCTTTTCCGGCCGCATCATGGAAATTGAAAGCGACCAGCCGTTGACGGTTCCCCAGGCCTTTGAGCTGACCAACGCATCGGCCGAGCGATCTGCGGCCGCTGCCGCCATCCGTCTCGATCCGGAGCAGGTGAGGGAGTATACGTGCGCCTGCCGGAATTTTCTGGAGCAATTGCTGGCGGCAGGATATCAGGACGCCGCCGCCATCCGCCGCCGGATGGCGGCCATGGATACCTGGCTGGCCGACCCGGACCTGCTGGCCGCCGATGAGGACGCAACTTACGCGGCCGTGGTCGATGTTGACCTGTCCGCCCTGCGGGAACCGGTGCTGGCCTGTCCCAATGATCCCGACGATGTCCGTATCCTGTCCGCCGTGGCCGGTACCGGCATCGACGAGGTGTTTATCGGTTCCTGCATGACCGGTATTGACCATTTCCGTCAGGCCGCACGGATCTTGAGCCGGGTGGATAAACTCAGCAGCCGCCTGTGGGTGACGCCGCCGACCAGAATGGACCGGGACGCCCTGGCCGCCGAAGGGGCACTGGCCGTTTTCCAGCGGCTTGGCGCCAGGATCGAAATTCCCGGCTGCTCCCTGTGCATGGGCAATCAGGCCAGGGTCTCGCCGGGCACCACGGTCATGTCCACCTCCACCCGCAATTTTCCCCACCGCATGGGCGACAACACTCGGGTTTTCCTGGGTTCGGCTGAAATAGCCGCCGTTTGCGCCATACTAGGCCGTATTCCCACAGTTGATGAGTATATGAGATTCTGGTAGGTATTTCCCATTTGACACATATCTTACTATTTGTTATGGTATAAAACAAATTACCTAACAAACACAGGGGGGTGTACTATGGCTAAAAAAATGACGCTCAGTGTGCCGGATGATCTCTATGAAAAAATGCTCAAGTGGAAAGACGCCTTCAACTTTTCAAAAGTGTTTCAGCGGGCCATGTCCGCGCTGATTCAGAAAAAAGAGGATTTTCAGGCCAGAATTCAGCAGGAGCTGGATCAGACCGCGGTGATTGAACGGCTGAAAAATGAAAAAGCCGAGGCGCAAAACAACTATTTTGATGTCGGCAAAAAGGA
This sequence comes from Thermodesulfobacteriota bacterium, assembly GCA_040753795.1. Classification (NCBI taxonomy): domain Bacteria; kingdom Pseudomonadati; phylum Thermodesulfobacteriota; species Thermodesulfobacteriota bacterium. The sequence goes on along the minus strand of JBFMDX010000008.1, from coordinate 38,729 downwards.
GGGCGTACAATGGGCAAAAAGCGCCCATTATAATGACCTCCAGTACGCGCTTCTCTGGATACCGGACGACAAGCCAACCCATGACAAGGTGCTGGGGCACTATTTCCAGGAAAAAATCGAACAGGACGATATCATGGACTATGCCGTAGGCACTGACCCGGTCTGCATCAATGAATTCGCCAGGACCTTTCTGGAGGGGTGGAAGGAGGGGGTGAACGAATTCTGGAGTCAGATCAAGGATAAAATCTGATACATGCGTTGACTTTGATTCCACAGGTATTTTATATAATAATATTTTAGTGATATTCTTTAATCAATAACCCTATTCCGCCCTGTGGATTGACGCCATGGTGTCGTTACTGAAAAAGACCCTGTTCCGGGGGCCCCTGACCCTGTCGATCATCCTCGTTGTGCTTGGTGCCGGGCTGTTCATCTCCTCCGCCATTTCCTTTTTAAGCATCATGGAACTGAAAACCATCGATATGAGGTTCATCTTCCGGGGCAGGAAGGACATCGGAAACGCGGTGGTCCTGGTAGCCGTCGACGAAAAAAGCCTGAAAGAGCAGGGCCGCTGGGCCTGGCCCCGGTCAAAGATAGCCGACCTCGTCACCCGGTTGTCCGACAAGGGCGCCCGGGTCATCGCGTTTGATGTGGGCTTTTTTGAACCTGAAAGCACGCTCATCATCAACACCATCGAGGAAATAAAAAACGCCGCCAGGACCGGCGCTCCCGGCGGCAACCGGTTCGTCGACTACCTGGAAACCCTGCAGTTTAAGAATGACAACGACCGCATCCTGGCCGAAGCCATTCGCAAATCAAAAGCGCGCGTGGTGCTGGGGTTTTTCTTCCAGATCAATCCCGAAGACGCGTCCCACATCAGTGAAGACGAGATCCTCATGCACGGCGAGAATATATACGGCGCCGAATTTACCATGAGCCAGCTCACCTCGGAAGGGGCGAAAACGACGGACATGACGGAAGCCATCTCCCCCCAGTCCAATATCCGCTTGATAACCGAAAGCACTTCCCTGTCCGGATTTTTCAACAAGCTGACGGATCCGGACGGGGTTGTCCGTAAAATCCCCATGGCCATCCGTTTCAGGGAAACGCTTTACGCGCCCCTTTCTCTTAAAGCCGTCAGCGCCTATCTGGACGCCCCTCTGGCCATCCGGGTCGGGGACAGCGGCATAGAAAGCGTCCGGGTCGGTGACCTGTCCATTCCGGTGGATGACCGGGGCGAAATGATCATCAACTACCGGGGACCGGAACAGACCTTCACCCATATTCCCGCCACCGATATTCTCAACGACCGGGTACCGGAAGAGGCGCTGCGGGACAAAATCGTCCTGATCGGCGCTACCGCCATCGGCATTCATGACGAGTGCGTCACCCCCCTGGCCAAGGTGTTCCCGGGGCCGGAAGTGCATCTGAACATTATGGACAGTATTCTGGCCGGAGACTTCATTTTCCACCCGGTCTGGGCGTTTATATTTGATCTGATGATCATCGTACTGGGCGGCATGCTGCTGGCGGTAGTTCTGTCCCGGACAGGCGCTTTCAGCGGCGGCGTGGCGGCGGTCGCCCTGTTTGGTGGCTATATCTGGCTGTGCCAGTATTTTTTCTCACACATGGGCTGGATGCTGAACATGGTCTATCCCCTGTGCGTCTTTCTGGCCATTTACCTGGCGGTAACCTCCTACAAGTACTTTTCCGAGGAGGGGCAGAAAAAATTCATCCGGGCGGCCTTCTCAAAATATCTGGCTCCGGAAGTGGTCGACCAGCTCATCGCCTCTCCCCACAAGCTGGTGCTGGGCGGCGAGCGGCGGGAAATCACGGCCTTCTTCTCCGATGTCCAGGGCTTTACCGGTATTTCCGAAAAACTGGGCCCGGAAGAACTGGTGGAACTGCTCAATGAATTCCTGACGGAAGTGTCGGACATCATCATGAAGTACAAGGGCGGCGTGGATAAATATGAAGGCGACGCGGTCATCGCCTTCTTTGGCGCTCCCAACGAGCTGAAAGATCACGCCGAAGCGGCCTGCCTGGCCTGCATTGATATCCAGGCCCGCCTGGTGGCGCTCCGCGAAGGCTGGAAGCAGCGGGGAAAACCGGAACTGAAAGTCCGTATCGGCCTCTATTCCGGCCCGGCGGTTGTCGGCAACATGGGCTCCAGAAACCGGATGAACTACACCATGATGGGAGATACGGTCAATACCGCCGCCCGCCTGGAAGGCGTCAATAAGCGCTATGGGACATATATCCTCGTCGGCGACGCCACCTATCAGGCGGCCGCCGGCACCATTGCCGCCCGGGAACTGGATGCCGTCAAAGTTATCGGCAAGGACAAGCCGTTGATTATTTATGAAGTGCTGGGCAGAAAAGGCGAAATCCCCAAAGCGCTGGCCGATACGGTTGATCTCTATGCCAGGGGCCTGGCCGAATATCGTCAGCGCAACTGGTCCCGGGCCGTGGCTTTCTTTCAGATGGCCCTGGAGGTAACGCCGGGAGACGGCCCCAGCACCGCCATGATAACCCGCTGCCGGACCTACATGGAAAACCCGCCCGCTGACGACTGGGACGGATCCTTTGCCATGGATACGAAATAGGCCTGCGTATGCTCCCAATACGGCGGAAGGGTTTTCTTCGATTTCCGGCTTGTCTGTTAACGGTAGTCCCGGTCTGTTTTTTTCTTTTTATAACGGTCGCCCGGGCGGGCACCGACCGTGATTTCCTCTTTAACAAAGCCCAGATTTTTATGGCGTCCGGGAAATACCTCGAGGCCCTGGGGTTATACCAGGCGGTGGCGGACAATGCCCCGCGGCCCGACGACAAAGCCAATGCCATGGTCATGATCGGCTACATCTACTCGCAGTTCCTGGATCAGCCGGACATGGCGCTCAAAAATTATGACTATGTGGCGGAAACCTACCCCCGGTCAGCGGCAGCCGGAGACGCCCTGTTCAAAAAAGGCATGGTGCTTTATCAGCTGCGGCAATACGAGGCTGCCCATGACGCCTTTTCCGATTACCTGGGAAAATATCCCGATGGCCGGTGGCGCCAGTCCGCCCGGGCCTGGCAGGAAACCACCACGAACCTGGCCTCGTCCGGGGCGTCCGGGTGGTCGGCGGACGGGCTCTGGACCTTTACCGGAGATACCACCGTCCGGGTCCTGCTGGCCGATAAGGTAAAAGAGCTGACCCTGACCGCTGACGGATCACTGGTCCTGTCGGGCGTGACCTCCGGAAAGGTTTTTTCTTCCGGCATAAAAACAGCGGAATTTTCCCTCTCCCGCCAGAAGATAACGGTCAATGGCAAGGCCTGGCCGGAGAGCGAACCCCTGATGGTCAAATCCACCGGCGCCAGCCTGGCGCTGAACAATACCCGTTACCGTGGACATTTTATTGTCGTGGCCGATGAAGACAGCCTGTCCGCCATCAATCACGTGGACGTGGAGGGCTATCTTTACGGAGTGGTGCCTTCCGAGGTGCCCAGTTCCTGGCCCGCGCAGGCGCTAATGGCCCAGGCCGTGGCCGCGCGCACTTACGCGTTGTATATCAAGCAGAGAAGCCCCGAAAAATATTTTGACGTCAAGGCGACCACCGAGTCACAGGTGTATGGCGGGCTGGACGCGGAAAAGGCGTCGGCCCGGACCGCCGTCGACCGGACCCGGGGTCAGGTGCTGACGTTTAACGGCAGGCTGATCGTGGCCTATTTCCATGCCAACAGCGGCGGCTACACGGAATGTCCGGAACATGTCTGGGGCGCCCGGCTTCCCTACCTGAAGGACCAGCCGGACGAGTACAGCAAAGACACGCCGGGCAGTACCTGGGAATGCTTCCTGCCTTTTTCGGACATCAGGCGGCGGTTGAGGCAGTTTGGCGTGGCCGCCGGAAACATCAAATCCATCCAACTGAACAGCCGAACGCGATCCGGCAGGGTCCGCGAGGTAACCGTGGTGTCGGACAAGGGTGTCCGGAAAATAGCCGGCAACCATTTCCGCCTGGCCCTCGGGGGCACCCAGTTGAAAAGTACCTGTTTTCAGGTCGCCGCCGGCAAAGACGGCATCCATTTCCAGGGCCAGGGTTACGGTCACGGCGTGGGCATGAGCCAGTGGGGAGCTTACCAGATGGCCCTGCAGGGCCATGATTATAAAAGTATCTTGAGCCATTATTATACCGGCACCCGGGTGGCCGCTCTGTCCGCCCCCCGTCAGTCGGAAAACCAAAAACCATTGCAGGTTGCAAAAGGAACTTGGTAGGTGTCTATTTCTGTTGTGCGCGTCTTTTTTTTTGTAGGGCTTGTCCTGATGGCATCGCTCCCGGCCGCGGCCGGCGTCGAAATGATAAATGGGGAAAATGAAGGTGTCGGAGCGGAAGTCACCTGCCTGGTCGGGCGCTGTTTTGTCGTAACCCCTGGCCTGGAACCGGTCCGCGCCCTGGCGGCCGGCGACCGCCTGGCACAGGGAGACCGGTTACGGGTCGCCGATGGTTCAAAAATAGAATTGCGCCTGGGGGACGACAGCCTGGTCCGCCTTGACGCCGGTTCGGTTGCCGTGATCACATCCCTGTCCCTTGATCCTTCGACCGGCCTCCGGTTTGTTGACATCGGCATCATCATGGGCAAGCTGTGGGCCTCGGTTGCCAAGTCCCCTTCCGTTGAAGACCGCTTTGATGTTTCCACCCGGACGACCGTTGTCTCCGGACGGGGGGCTGTTTTCCGCATGAACGTCAACGACGACCAGGCGGCCGTGATCAAGGTATATGACGGCGCCGTGGAAGTGAAAAGCACCTCTTCACCGGCACCGGGTTCAGCGTCCCTCGACAGCGACCAGACCGCCGATTCCCTGGACTCTGCCCGTATTCTGGAGCCGGGCCAGGAGATGGCCATCCATACCGACGGCTCCGCCGCCGCGCCTTTCGCCTTTTCCTACGATGAGGACCTGACTGAATGGGTCAAGTGGAACCGGGAAAGGGATGGGGGGGGGAAGTGATGAAGTGGTTAAGTGTTAAGTGATTAAGTGGTTAAGTGGTTATGAAGCGGAAGGGTTCAGCCATTCAAAGGGTGTTAAAGTTTTAAAGTGTTAGGGTGTTAGGGGGAGCAAGGAGTCGAGTGAACGTCTGAAGCAAATGGCAGCCAGGGCTTCTACCGACTTGAGTAAAGATTCAGTTTGTTCATTTCCCCCGACTTATCAAAACCCGAGTGCCCTGGCGGTCCACTTGAGCTTCTTTGTTAAATGTCAATAGAAAAACGAGCTATTTTATTAAATTGCAACCGCAACCAAAAATAATAATACAAATACGAAAATAGGCAGCCAACCAAAAGACAATAAAGCTATTCGCAATTTTTTATAATTTTCTTTTCGTGAACTGCTGCGATTCAACAATAGTGTTGCCGTAATAGACAGTAAAAACTGTACCGCAAGCCAAAAAATATATACAAATGGTGCGCCTTCGTCTTCAACTCCTTCGGGTGGCCCCAAAATCAATTCACTCATAATTAATGCAAACCAAATAAGCCCCAATAGCACTGGTATACTCGATATGGTCGCAAAAACTGGAAAAGATTTTTTGGCTTCGAGGTTCATAAGTTCATTGAATTGGCATTTAACATTATAATTATGATGCAATACGGTTGAAGGTCCCCTCGGCCCTTCGAACCCTTCTCCTCCCCCCTAACCTTAACACCTTAACCCTGAAAGGCCGAAGCCTTCCATTACTTAACCACTTAATCACTTAACCACTTAACCACTTAATCACTTCGTCCCCCCCTGCCCCTAAATAACCATATTATCAATCAACCGCGTCTTGCCGCCCACGCGCACGGCCAGGGCCAGAAGGACCGGGCCGGAGATGTCGTCAACGTCGGTGAGCCGGTCGGGATCACACAGGGTCACGTAATCGATCTCGGTTTCCGGAAAGGAGGCGATGTGGCGGCGGACCGCTTCGATGATGCGGGCGGCGTCGGTCTCCCCTTCCTGGATCATTCCCGCGGCCAGCAGCAGGGACTGGTAAAGCGACAGGGCCGACGGCCGCTGGGCTTCCGTCAGGTAGATGTTGCGCGAACTCATGGCCAGTCCGTCCTTTTCCCGGATGATGGGCGCGCCGATGATGCGGATGTCGAAATTCAGGTCGATGGTCATGCGCCGGATGATGGCCAGTTGTTGATAGTCCTTCTGGCCGAAGATGGCTACATGGGGCTTGACGATGTTAAACAGCTTGGAAACGACCGTGGCCACGCCCCGGAAATGGTGGGGGCGGGAAAGGCCGCAGAGGTGGTTGGGCAGTTGCTCCAGGGAAACATAGGTTTCAAAACCGCTCTCGTAGAGGCCTGCTTTTTCCGGCGCGAAAATGGTGTCGGTTCCTTCGTTTTCCGCGGCCCTGGCGTCTTGTTCAAACTGCCGGGGGTAGCTGGCAAAATCCTCGTTCGGTCCGAACTGGGTCGGGTTGACGAAGATGCTGAGCACGGTATGGTCCCCGCGCTCTTTTGCCAGCCGGAGCAGGGACATATGGCCGTCATGAAGACAGCCCATGGTGGGTACGAAAGCGATGGTTTTCCCCGAGCGCCTCAGTTGGTCGGCGCGTTGCTGCATTTCTTCCGGAGTGGTGATGATGTCGATGGCCTCCTCCTCCCTGGCTGAACACCAAGTGATTGATTTTGAAGTTAATTGAAAACACGGGCCGGACACCGCCGGCAATCGTGGGAATCTGGATTGATTATAGTCAGGGTCGGCGGGCTTGTCAAAAACGGAAGGGTTAAGGCATACAAGGTTTAAGGCGTAAGGTTCAAGGTGCAGGGTACAGGGGAAAAAAGGGTAAGGGTCGAGGGGGCGAAGGTAAAAATATTGGGGTCTTACTTATTGCAATAGTAAAACCTTTATGTTAGAAAAATCGCAACGTTTTTCCGGCAAATCGGGCATGGTCTTTATTTTTTAAGAACGTGTTTTTTGATTTAATAAATTCATAGAATTGTAAAGGATTCCCATGGCCCTGGTCATCCCCTTTAAGGGAATATTATATAATAAGGAAAGAATCTCCGATTTCTCTTCGGTGGTGGCTCCACCGTATGATGTGATTTCCGGAGAGGAAATGGTCAAATTCTGCGGCCGGCACCCCCGGAATGTGGTGCGGCTGGTCCTGGGTGAACCCGGAGAGCGATCCGGCGACAATTCCGTCTTTTACAAAAATGCGGCCGACCGGTTCCGGTCCTGGATGGCCGACGGTACGCTGGTAACCGATGACGCCCCCGCCATGTACCTGACCTCGGTTGAGTTTACCCTTGACGGCAGACGTTTTCTGCGGAACGGGCTGATCGCCTATGTTCGACTGGAGCCGTTTGCCAACAAAGTGATCCTTCCCCATGAACGGACCTCTTCCAAGGTCAAAACCGACCGGCTGAATCTGTCCAAGGCAACCGGCGCCAATTTCTGCCAGATTTTCTCTCTTTACACGGACCCGGAACAGGTGGTTGCCGGCACATTGACCGAATCGGTGGGTAACCGGCCGCCGGATATCGACCTGGTGGATGACGCCGGCGAGCGGCATCGGCTGTGGCGGATTACCGACAGCCGGGTGACCGGCCGGGTAACGGCGGCCTTAAAAGAAAGGCGCCTTTATATCGCCGACGGACACCACCGCTACGAAACCGCCTTGAACTACCGCGCCTGGGTGGCGGAAAACGATCCGAATTTTTCGGAAAACCATGCCGCCAATTATGTCATGATGAGTTTAAGCAGCATCTCGGACCCCGGTCTGGTCATATTGCCCAGCCATCGCCTGCTGCTTACAGCCGATCCGGGCCGAATCGAGGAACTGGTCAGCCGGGCGGCCGGATATTTTGATATCCGGGAAATCCCGTTTGATCCGGCCGGACGAAAAGAGGCGGAAAGGCAATTCAGGGACCGGCTGCGGGCCGGGTTCATGGACAACACCTTCGGCGCGATCATCAACGGCCGGCCGGTCTTTTATCTGCTGACCCTGCGGCCGGGGGCCATGGAAAAAGTTTTTGGAGACTCCATTCCAACCGTGCTTCGTGATCTGGATGTGACGGTTCTGACGCAGCTGATATTAAAGGCGCTGCTGGGATACAGCCAGGCGGAACTGGATGAAGAAGAGGCGATCGCTTACACCAGCCAGTTTGACCGGGCCGTTGAATCGGCCTTGTCCGGAAAGTGCCGGGCGGCGTTCCTCCTGAATCCGACCCGGAGCGAACAGGTGCAGGCCGCGGCGGCCGGCGGAGAAATCATGCCGAGAAAATCGACTTACTACTATCCCAAGACCCTGACCGGGCTGGTGTTCAGCGATCAGACCAGGCGGCGGATAGCGGAAGATAATTGATGGTAAAAACCATATGAAAAAAGCGGCCGCTGACGCGCCTGAAAGAAGCGGCCCGGAGGAAAAACCCGATGGAAAAAACCTGGAAAGTACTGGTCAGTGACAAGCTGGGTGAGGCCGGAATCAAGATATTTGAAAACGCGCCGGGGATTCAAGTGGATGTCCACACCGATCTGACGCCCGAAGAACTGATGGAGGAGATTGTTCCTTATCATGCGCTGGTTATCCGGAGCGCCACCAAGGTGACCGCCAATCTGTTGGCCGCCGCCAAAAATCTGAAAGTGGTCGGCCGGGCCGGCATCGGGCTGGACAACGTGGATATTCCCGCCGCCACCCAGAGAGGCGTGGTGGTCATGAACACGCCCACGGGCAACACCATCACCACCGCCGAGCATGCCATTGCCATGATGATGGCCCTGTCGCGCAAGATCCCCCAGGCCACGGCCTCCCTGCGGGCCGGAAAATGGGAAAAGAAAAAACTCGAGGGCCGGGAACTCATGGGCAAAACCCTGGGACTTCTGGGCTTCGGCAAGATCGGCTCCATCGTGGCCGACCGGGCCCGGGGCCTGAAGATGAAAGTGATTGTCTACGACCCCAACGTCAATCCCGAACGGATCGAACAGGGCGGCTTTGTCAGCGTCTCCCTGGAGGAGCTGTACGAGCAGGCGGATTATATTACGGTGCATGTCCCCAAAATCAAAAAAACCGTGGGCATGCTCAACCAGGACGCTTTTGCCCGTATGAAGGACGGGGTCATGATCATCAATTGCGCCCGCGGCGGGGTCATTGACGAAAACGATCTGTGCGAGGCCCTTAAATCCGGCAAGGTCGGCGGCGCCGCCCTGGACGTGTTCGCCGTGGAACCGCCGGGTGATTCCCCGCTGCTGGCTTTTGACAACCTGATCTGCACCCCCCACCTGGGCGCGTCCACCCGGGAGGCCCAGACCAACGTGGCCGTGGACGTGGCCAACCAGATTGTCGCCTTTTTAACGGAAGGGACCATCATTAACGCCGTCAACGCCCCGTCCGTTATCGGGGAGCGGCTGAAAAAGCTCAAGCCCTACCTGGATCTGGCCGAACGCGTCGGCCGTCTCCAGGCCCAGATCATTCATGGAAAACTCAAGGAAGTGACCGTTGAATACAGCGGCGACTTTTCCGGTCTGCAGATGGAACCGGTCACCACCTCTCTGCTGAACGGCCTGCTGGATCCCCTGGTCACGGACACGGTCAATGCCGTCAACGCGCCGGCCATCGCCCAGGAAATGGGCATCCGGGTATCGGAGAGCGCCAGCGCCGAGCCTTGCGACTTTATCAATCTGATGACCGTCCGGGTCACCACCACCGAGGGAGACCAGACCGTGGCCGGCACCGTCTTCGGGAAAACACAGCCCCGGATCGTGCGCGTCAACGATTTCCGGATGGATCTGGCTCCCGTCGGCGCCGTGCTGATGATCCTGACGGCCAACAAGCCCGGCGATATCGGCCGGGTTGGAACGCTGCTGGGAGAGGCCGGTATCCGTATTGCCGGCATGACCATCGGCCAGAAAGAGGAACCCGCGGATACCAGCCTGATCCTGGTCAGAACCGGGGAGGCCATGCCGGACGCGGTTGTGGACAAGCTGAGAAAACAGGATAGCGTCATGTCCGTGACGCCGGTCCTGTTTTAAACGGAATGATGCCTGGTCCTTCAGACCGTGACGGACAACGAACCAATGGCGGGATAAAAGGCCATGTTTGACGGAAGAAAAAAAATAGTCGGCATCGGGTCGGCCCTGGTGGATCTGCTGCTGCACGAGGAGGACGCCTTTGTGGCGGCCCTGGGCGCTGAAAAGGGTGGGATGACCCTGGTCGATCCTCATTTTATCCATAATGTGGCCAGTTCGGCCAAACAGGCGCCGCGGGTGGTTTCCGGCGGGTCATCCTGCAATACGGTCATCGGCGTGGGCAGGCTGGGTGGGTCCGCCTCGTTCATCGGCAAGCTCGGCAATGACGAATTCGGGCAGATCTTTGCAGAGGATTTGAGAAAGAGCGCCGTGGATCCCCTGCTGTTTACTTCCTCTTCACCCACCGGCCGGGTGCTGTCGGTCATCACCCCCGACGCCCAGCGGACCATGTTCACCTACCTGGGTGCTTCCACCGAGCTGGACCCGGCGGTTATCACCCCGGAGCTGTTCACGGACACCGCCGTCCTGGTGCTGGAAGGATACATGCTGTTCAACCCCGACCTGGTCATGGCCACGGTTCAGGCGGCCAAAAAAGCCGGTGCCCGCGTTTCCCTGGACCTGGCCAGCTTTGAAGTGGTGCATGCCTCCAAGGGGCTGCTGAACGACATCATCCGGGACTACGTGGATATTCTGATCGCCAACGAAGACGAGGCGGAGGCGTTTTGCGGACACCGTGATGAACAGAAGGTAATGGCCCACCTGCTGGACCGGGCTCCCCTGGCGGCCCTGAAACTGGGGGAAAGGGGCAGTCGCATCAGCTATAACAGTCAGATCTTCCGGATCGACGCCCATACCCACCGGCCGCCGGTTGATACCACCGGCGCCGGAGATCTGTGGGCGGCCGGTTTTCTCTTCGGCCTGGTTAACGGATATCCGGTGGATAAAAGCGGCACCGTGGGATCGGCCTGCGGGTATGAGGTGTGCCAGGTGGTGGGAGCGAAGATTCCCGATGCCGGCTGGGAGCGGATCAGAGCACTGATAGCATCTTTGAGCGAGGAGTAAGGCATATGGCAAAAATGAACAGGGTATCGCTGGCCAGAAAACGGGAGCTGGAAGAACCGGATGTGGTCTTGAGCTTTCTGCAGCGCGCGACCGTATGGGTTTCTCTTCATAGACGGCAGATATTGATTTCGGCCGGTGCCTTTCTGGCCGCGGTGATGATCATCGTGGGGGGGGCTTATTATTTCGCCAGGACCGAAAAAGTCGCCTTTGACCGCCTGGCCGGTATCAGCCCGGCTGCCCTTGATAAAACCACCGCCGATGCCGACAAACAGAACAAGGCCATGGAAGCGTATCGACAGCTCAACGAAGAATACGGCCGCACGTATGCCGGAAAAGTTGCCGGCTTGAAATACGCCGAGGCCGTCTATCAGGCCGGCGACTATGAAAAGGCCATTACCGCTTACCGGGAGGCATTATCCGACTTCAAAGGCAACGCCTTTCTGCGGGCACTGGCCTTAAACGGCCTGGGATACGCCCATGAGGCCAGGAGCGAATATGACCAGGCGATAACCTGCTTTCAACAGATTCTGGATGACCCCGAGGCCATGATCAAGGATGAACCCCTGTTTCATCTGGGCCGTCTGTACGCGTTGAAAGGGGATAAAGAAAACAGTCAGGCCATGTTCAGCCGCCTTCTCAAAGATTACCCGGATTCTTCTTATGCGAAAATTATCCGGGAAGGCGAAAGCGGGTAGGCAGGCTCTCGGTCAGACCCGGCCCGGGAGACGGCCTTCCCCGGGCTTATAATAATGCTTATACAAGGCGGCCGTGTCCGGTTCGGCGACAAGTCGGCGGATCAGGTATTTTGCCACCGTTATGATAACCCAGGGCGCGTTCCGGAATCCAATTTTCCTCCATCGCCGGGTGGACACCCGGGCGCTGCCGAGCAGATGCACCCGTTGCCCCAGCCGGTGAAGCCGGATGGAAAACTCCACATCCTCCATCAGGGGAATGCCCGGAAACAAATCCCGGGCAACAACCGGTCGGCGGCGGAAAAACTGGACCTGATCGCCGAAGCTGATTTTTAAAAACGCGGCCCTCAAATCATTGGCCAGTGCAAGTATCCGGAACCGAAGCTTTGGGGAATCAAACTGTCCCCCCACCGATCCGCCGATAACGTCCGGATGATGATTGAGCAGGGCGACAATCCGGTCCACGTTTTCGCCCGGCAATACGCAATCCGCATGAAGGATTGCCACCGCGTCCCCGCCGGCCGCCTCGATGCCGCGCTTGATCTGCCCGCCCCGTCCGCCGCCGTTTTCCACCGGCCGCTCATGAACCAGCACCCGGGCGCCGTTCTGACGCGCCAGCAGACAGGTCTGATCGCTGGATCCACCGTCCACCACAACGACTTCAATAACATAGCGGTTGCCGGCCACCGACCGGATACAGTCGACGATGGTTTTCTCTTCGTTAAGCGCGGGGATGACGACGGACACGGAACGACAGGGGGTTGTCCACCGGTCTTTTGGCGGGGCCAGAAGCCGGAAAGCAAATCCGGTTGCCGTCTGCGCCCAGATGAAAAGATCGCGGACGCAGTTGTTCAGCCTGCGGGCAAATGCATCTTTCATGAATCAAGCACCACCCGGCACCTTGTCGCTGAAAAACCGGGACGGGCCCTGACTGGTGCCCCAATCGCATTCTTCAAAAATCTTCCGGCAGCCGGCCACGGTTTCGCCCCGGCCCTCTTCGGTTTTTTCCTCGGTATCGCGGGGGTTGGCGCCGACCTCCGCCCAGAACAGATTGGCCCCGGCCAGCCCACCGAGGGTGCAGGGCTCATGGGTGCAGTTACCGGCCACGGTCCGGGGCATGCCCAGGCGGGTGACCGCCACGATCTGGGCCATGCGCAGTTCGGTAATCATGCCCCGTTCGGCTATTTTCGTGCCCGGAATGGATATCCGCCGGGCGGCGCCGCTGAAGGCCGGGTTAAGAGAAGCGGTAAACAGTATCATATCGGCCAGTTCTTCGTTGGAATGTTCGGGTCCCACCGGCTCCACGCAAGTGCCGACCACCAGTCCGGCTTCCTTAAAATTTCGCAGGCTTTCAATCCTGGCCGTTGGATTCAGCCCCGTGTCTTTTCCTTCCCGTAACCGCCGGGCATGATAAACCCCGGTATACCCGGCTTCTTTTAACTTCCGGGCGTTCTCCAGGGACTGGTCGCCGACATTGGCGATCATCATGGTTTCCGGTTTGAGATGCCGCCGGATCTCCCGGGAAATGTCCAGGAATTCGGAAAACGGATAATGGGCCGTGGTCATGACGTAAACGGCATTGGCGCCGTCGGTTTCGAATTGACGGGCATAGGCAACGGCCGTTGCCACGCTGATCCGGGTTTCATCTTTAAACACGCCATTGCTCTGGGCAAAAGAACAAAACAAACAATTGCAGGGGCAGGGGGCAAGATTCAAGGCAAATTGGGCGTGGACTTCCGCCCGGTTGCCGGACAGCTCCCTGGATATCCGCTTGGCTTCGGCCATGATCCGGTAGGATTCCGGAGAACCCGGCGGCCAGGCGAGCATCTCTGTCAGTTCATCTTTAGTGAAGCTCAACCCGTCTCTTGATTTTTTTTCCAGGTCATCGATCTTCATGTCTTGCCCTTTCTACTTCCAAATATGTGCCGTCCTTTCCGGTTGATGTCATCATTTGTACCACTCCTCCGTGCCGCCTTCAAAGTTTGTTGCTTCGGGTAAACCGGCCAGGTGATGAACCAGCCAGGCATATCCCGACCGAATGCCGCCGGTGCAATAATAAACCACCGGCCGGCCGGGATCAACGCCGTACTTTATGAGCAGGTCTCTGACCTCGGCGGCGCTGACGGGTCGACGGTCTTTGCCGGCATAAAACTTTTCCCAGGGAATATGCGTCGCGGACGGGATATGGCCCATGATCCACTCCCGCGTTGAGCGGGTATCTACCAGTTGCGACGACGGTAATTTATTACGGATATCACCGGCACTGGTATTGACCGAAGGCTGAATCTGAAAATGATAGGTCTTGGGAACGTCGTTGGGCAACTCGTCACCTTTCTTAACGGGAAAGCCGTTGGCGCGCCAGGCCTGGATGCCGCCATTGACCAGTCGCACCGGCCCCTTGTGCCCGAGCCAGACAAGAGCCCAGCAGGCCCATCCCTCCCCGCCCCAACTGGTGTCGGCATCGCCGTAAACCGCCACCGGCGTATTCTCGTCTATCCCCATCTTTCCCAGGGCCGCGGCCAGGTCCGCCGGCGGCAGGGTCCGATACTGTACCCCTTTGTCATCGGTTCTGGTATAGTTCTCCCAGGAAAAAGACCGGGCCCCGGGAAGATGGCCGGCTTGCCACTCTTTTTCAGGCCGGGCGTCCAGAACCGCCCAGGCCGAAGGGACTTGACGCAGGGTGGACGCTTCCATCAGGGCAATGTCCGCGGCCGGCGATATGCCGGCAAATAAAATAAGAAACAGAAAGCATAAAACGGAAAAAACCATGCGTTTTACCGGATGCGGCCAATGGCGCCGGACTGTCCCGCCGCTGGCCATCTTCCTTTTATATCTGCCCATTGCGGCCGCGCCGGATTTGAGGCTGGCCGTCCCGGAGTGGATCGGGTTTACCGCCGTCATCGTCATTCTCCTGTCCTTGATTTTATTCCTGGCCCCGTCCATTGAAAACCAATGGTCGGACGGTTTTATCCTGCTGATGGCCGCCGTTCTGCGCGGCCTGTTCCTGTGGCGAGCGCCGGAGTTGTCGGACGACATTTACCGGTACCTGTTTGACGGCCTGATCCTCGTCAATGGCCGCAACCCTTATGCCCTGGCTCCGGCCGACGCGGCAACCGCAATGCCGGCGTTGTCGGCTCTGGCCGGCCGCGTCAATCACGCCGAGCTGCCCACCATTTACCCGCCTGCCGCCCAGTTCGTGTTTGCCTTCGGCGCGGTCTTGGGGAATGTTGGCGGCATGAAACTGGCAATGGTTCTGGTCGATCTGGCCGGTTGCGCCCTGATCCTTAAACTGCTTGACCGGCTCCGTCTTCCCCGCAACAACGCCGTCATCTATGCCTGGCATCCCCTGCCGGTCATGGAGATTGCCGCCTCCGGACACATTGACGCCGCTGCCGTTGCCTTGACGTTTCTGGCCCTCTTTTTCCTTCTGGCGGAATCAGTTCCCGAACGGCCTTCTTCGTTTGACCCGGTGAAAACCGGAAAGCAAGCGACTGTTTTTACCCGGCCGGGATTGGCCGGATGGACCGCCGGTGTTTGTTTTGCCCTGGCGGTTTTAACCAAATGGACGCCCCTGATCTTTGCGCCGGGCCTCTTGCCGCTGACGACTTCAAACAATAGAAGATATGCCGGACTTGGCTTTCTGACCGCCGTCGCGGTCATGATCGGTCTTTTCTGGCCGGAAGTTCAAAACGCATTTTACACCCTGTCCGTATACGTGGCCAATTGGGAATTTTCCGGGTTTGTTTTCCGCCGGCTGCGGTCGGCGACGGGATCAGGGAACACGGCCAGGCTGATCATTGCCGGAACTTTTGTGGCCGCCATGGGGGCGATCTATTTCCGGCGCATCCAGCTTGCGCGCCGGACATCTCCTGCTCATGCCAGGGATGTGTTCCATTGCTTTTACGCCACCGCCGTCTTGTTCCTTTTTCTGAACCCCACCCTTCATCCCTGGTATGGCCTCTACCTGGTCGCCTTCCTCCCCTTTGCCGCCGGACCCGCCGGGATTGTCCTGTCCTGGTCGATTTTTCTCTCTTACCGGGTGGTCATCTTATACGCAATGACCGGACAGTGGATTGAAAGCGATTTTATCCCTTTTCTGATTATGGCGGCTCCGGCCGGCGCTCTGGCGGCCGGGCTTATCACCCGGCCGGCCTGCTATAGAGGCTATCGCTGATAAATCAGCGCCAGCGAAACGTTTTCTCCGGCGCTGATGTTTTTACCGTAGATTTCCGGGCGATACCCCAGCTCCAGGCCCCAGTCTTTCATAAACTTCCACCCCAGCACCGCCTCCGGCTTGCCCAGGTCATAATCATTGGTGGCGCTGGGATTGGTGTTGTCGCCGGACCCTTTCTCCGCGTTATCCATGCCGAGGATGCCGTCCAGC
The DNA here is from genome assembly GCA_040753795.1 of Thermodesulfobacteriota bacterium. NCBI lineage: Bacteria > Pseudomonadati > Thermodesulfobacteriota > Thermodesulfobacteriota bacterium. Next base: position 22,597 of record JBFMDX010000008.1, on the reverse strand, counting down.
TTGACGCGGCCGTACAGCGTTTTGGTAAAATCCACGCCGGCTTCGATCAGATACTTCAATTCATCGGCCGGATCCTCGGCGCGGAACCGGTACCCGAGTTCGGCGTTGACATAACCGGGGAAGTGGGGATACAGGGACTGCCCGTAAAGGACCCGGGCTTCATAGTCGTACTGGCAGTTGCCCAGAGGGACGGCATCGTCCTCGTCATAGGCCTCGGGAATTTTCACCAGGGCCTGGGCGGAAAAAACGCCGCCATGTCCCGTGGTCAGCAGGCGGTATTTCAGGCCCAGCTCCAGATCCGACCATCCGTCGGTCTTGTTGACGATTACATCATCTTCATACTCCAGCCATTTGTAGGACCACGAGCCGACTACGGTCAGATCGTCACGCAGGCCATATTCCATATACAAGCCGGCGTTTTTGTCCGTAAACTCGCCGTCAAAAGGAAAGTTTTCCTTGTCCCCGTCTTCATCGAAATATTCATCCGCCGCATAGTGATTGCCCGTGAGCTGGGCATAAAACCCGCCCTTGTCCCGGGTCCAGGCCCCGGCGAAAACCGTTCCTGATACGCACAATACAATCAGCGCCTGCAAAAAAGATGTTTTCATAAGTTGTTTGATCGACATTTCTGATTTCTCCTTGTAGCTTTTGTGGAATCTACCTGCCTGATTTCCTGTTTATGATGATTTTTTGATCGCGCATATCGATATAGAATGGGCAGCAGCATCAGCGCCCCGATCAGAACAAGCCCGAGGGCGAAGGTCGGCGATATCCTGCCCCGAATCAGGTCCGGCAGGGAGCTTGAAAAAACTATAAAGGCGATGCAGCCGGGCAGCATGCATATAAACGATGCGGCGGCATAGTGGGCAAAAGGAATGGCGGTAAGTCCGAAGGCGTAATTGAGCATATTGAAGGGAAAGACGGGGATGAGCCGGGTAAAGGCGACGATTTTCCAGCCATGCCGGGAGGCCCCTTCGTCCAGCCTTTTCCATCGGGGGCTGGTCAGCCGCCGCCGGACCCAGTCACCGGCCGCGTAACGGGCGACCAGAAAAGCCGCGCAGGCGCCGGCGGTGGCGCCGATAATGGTATAGACCACGCCCCAAACCGGACCGAAGATGATGCCGCCGGCGATGGTGATGGGAAGACCGGGCAGAAACAGAACCGGCGCTATGGTATAAATCAGGATATATAGCACAGGAGCGAAAACGCCCCAGGACTGGACCCACTGACGCAGGAATTCCGGATCTAGGACCCGGATACCCCCGGCGGCATGCCCCACGCCGATCAGCGCCGCCAGTAAAAGCAGAAGTCCAATCCGCCCCCGGCTTTTAGCCTTTGCCGGCGGATCAGCGGACCAGGTCCGTTCCCGAACGACCCCTCCCGGGTTCTGCTTTTGCAGATATCGTTTAAGGCGGAGACGGTTGATATAGGTCATCGGCGAGCGGGATGTTTTGACTTTCCCGGAAACAACCGCTCGCGGCTCCAGAACCGCGTCCAGGATATGAAAGACCGGAGTCCGGCCGGTTAGCCGGGGGGCGCATCCGGCGCAATAGGTCAGCAGGACCCGGCCGCCGGCCTCTTTCCGGCGGCGCCCGGCCCAGGCATCGGCAAACTCAGGCGCCACGGCCCCGGCGTTGCCTCCCTCGCCGCAACAGAGGGTTTTCTCTCCGGCATGAACCATTTCTACGATCGAAAATCCTTTTTCAGCGGCCAGCCTTCTCACCGCCGCATGTACTTCCTTTTCCTGCCTCACCCCGCAGGGGTCATGAATGGACACGGAAAAATCACCGCCGGTGGCGCCGGTTTCCGGTACTCCATTTTGAATCAGCGTTTCATAAACCGTCATTGCCTCCAGGGGTGCGCCATGCAGCCGGAACATCCGGTGACAGTTCGGACAGGCGGTGATGACCCGTTTGATGCCATGGTCGACCAGAAACGACTTCATTTCGTCGAACATGGCCGAGAAGAAGTCGGCCCGGCCCAGGTCATGGGAGGGGCAGCAGCAGCAGTCCAGCACCACGCCCAGGGCGGGATCGGACTTTTTTAAATGCTCGTAAATCCGGATGGTCTGGTCCGGCCGGGTGCCGGGCAGGGCGCAGCCGGGGAAAAAAACCGTATGACAGGACGGGGGAAGGGCGTACCAGGAAAAGCGCCTGGAGACACCCCGCCGCTCGTAAGACAATAAAGCCCGGTGTTCGGGCAGCGGAGCGATACCGCGATTCACCGCCTCCCGCCTCATTTCCAGGAACATCTCTTCCGGCCGCAGGGCCATCGGGCAGACGGCGGCGCAGAGACCGCACAGGCTGCATTCATAGGCCAGCATCAGCCATCTGGGATCGGACGGGTCATGGCTGGTGGCGATTTCAAGCGGGGTACCGTACTTTTTAAGAAAAGCGCATTCTTCCCGGCACTTGGGACAGTCGATACACACCTTCCCGATATACCGCAGGCATTCCTGGAGTGCCGGCCGCAAAGAAAGATCATGGTCGCGGTTTTCCAGGCGGACCGTCGTCTGCTTTGTCACTTTATCCCCTTTTTTTCATTAAACAAAATTTATTGATAAGATGCCGGCCCGCACCCTGTCAAATCGATATTATCTATCCGAATTTCTTCATCCATACATTATTTCGATAGGCCATAATTCCCTTGGACCGTCCTCATCAATCATGTTAATTCCATTGTCCATGATGGATATCCTTATTCATATCGGCGTGGCGCTGCACATTGTCTGCATGGCCGGCCTGGTATTGTTCGGATGTCACCGGCTCTGGCTTCTGGCGTGCTGGCCGAAGACCACCGGAGAATATCCCTGCGTCTCGGCCCTGCTTAACCATCCGCCCCGGGTGACCGTTCAACTGCCGCTGTACAACGAAAGCCGGGTGGCCGCCCGGCTGATCGATGCCGTAGCGAGAATCGCCTGGCCGGCCGCGCGGATCGACATTCAGGTGCTGGATGATTCCACCGATGAGACAAAAGATATCGTGAACGAACGGGCCGCCTTCTGGAGGGACCGGGGGCATGCCGTCCGGGTCATCCGCCGGCCGTCGCGCCGGGGTTATAAAGCCGGCGCCCTGGCCAACGGCCTGCGGTCGGCCCGGGGACAATTTATCGCCGTGTTCGACGCGGATTTCATCCCGCCACCGGATTTTCTGGAGAAAACCATCCCCTGTTTTGCCGATCCGGGAGTGGGCCTGGTGCAGACGCGATGGGGCTTTCTCAACGCCGGCTATTCCTGGCTGACCCGGATCCAGGCCCTGCTGCTTTCCCCCCACTTTTACATCGAGCATAACGTCCGCCATCGCCGCGGTCTTTTCTTCAATTTTAACGGCACTGCCGGCGTCTGGCGGAAAGAAGCCATTGAATCCTCGGGCGGCTGGCAGGCCGACACGGTCACCGAGGACCTGGATTTGAGCTACCGCGCGCAAATGGCCGGATGGCGGTTCGTATATCTGGATTCGGTGGTGGTGCCGTCGGAGCTGCCGGTCACCCTGTCCGGGTTCCGGGGCCAGCAGCAGCGCTGGAGCAAGGGGTCCATTCAGACCGCCCGGAAGATTCTGCCGGTCCTGTTTTTCTCCCGGCTGCCTGTTTCCGTCAAAATTGAAGCGGCTGTGCACCTGCTGGCCAATTTCTGCTGGCTGTTTGGATTTATCGCCACCCTGACGCTTTTCCCTTTGATCGTCTTTCGGGTGGGTATCGGGCCCTGGCAGATCCTGACCGTGGATGTGCCGGTGTTTCTGCTGTCCGGAGGGGCTTTTCTGGCTTACTATTGCTGCTTTGCCTTTTTTTCCCGGCAGAAAAGCCTGCTGCTGATGCTGCCGATTCTTCCGGCCTTCAGCATCGGGCTGGCGCCGGCACTGTCATTGTCCGTTGTCGAAGGCCTTTTCGCAAGGGGTGGATATTTCAACCGGACGCCCAAACTGGGACTGGTGGAAAAATCACGCCGGAAACAAACCGTTGTCCGGGAATCATCGCCCGTGATACCGATCCCGCTCCTTGTCAACCTGATCCTGCTGGTCTACACTATTGCCCCCCTGGCTTGGGCCATGGAACGTCAGACCTGGGGCGCCCTGCCGTTTCTGCTGCTTTTTCCCCTGGGGTTTCTGCTGGCCATCGGAAAAGACCTGCACGAGATGATCCAATAAGGAGGGCCGCCCTCCTGTCTATGTGTTTCTATCATCCTTGCATGCGATAGTCGTATGCACGGGTCACGAAGGGTTTCTACCGCTGCAAACGGAACGGTTATTCTGGAATTCCGGTTTCCCTTGGGTTTGAATCATCAGTCGACCAGAGGTACCACCCGCCTTCATAGTTTGCGGCCGGCCATCCCATCATATAGGCGTAAAAGGTATACATGGCCGACCTGGCGCCCCCGCCGCAGTAGAAATACATTTTTTTATCCGGTGTAAATCCATCCCGTGTCCAGTTGTTTTCCGCATCTTTAAAAGAAATAAAGGACTGGTGATCCTCACTTACGACATCAACCCAGTCGCCTATCCATTTGGCGGTCGGAATACGGCCATATTCTTCAAACCACCAGTAATAGGAATTGGATTGGCCGGTGAATTCCGTCCACTCCCGGTCGTCGACGACGACTGAATCGGTGTCCGTTCCATTGATCACGTTTCGGACATCTTCGGTGGTGGCGAGAAATTCCGGGCGCCCCGAAGACTCGCCGAAACTTACCACCGGGGTCCATGAGGTGGGGCCTGTTTCAACCGGGTATCCGGCTTCCGTCCAGGCTTTGTAACTTCCGTTAAGAATGCGGACATCCGCTACCCCGGCGTATAGTAACGCCCATGCAATACGCCCGGCCGTCATCATTGAAATATCGTCATCCGCATAAACGACAACCGTTTTATCCTTGGTAATTCCCATGCCTGCAAAAAAATCCTGCAGAACGGGGAGTGATTTGACATACGAATGGCTCGGATCCGCATACCCGTCACCATACTCTGAAGTCGGTCCGGTTTCCACCGAATAGGTGTCCAGGAATACGGCGCCGGGGATGTGTCCTTCCGTGGCAAAGGGAAGCCCTGCACCGGTCGTGGATATCTCATTTGTTTCCCAACGGGGATACCAGGATGTAAACACTATGGTGTAGGGTTTTCCAAAATTGTCGTTATCCATCAACACGGTTTTAATCCATTTTGCATTAACAAGCCGATTGACATTTGGATATCCATCGAAGTCATATTCGGGATAGACACCAAAGGCGACGGGTCGACCGGATGGATCCTGGATCCAGCCGTCCGTAGCACCGGGAAGGTCTTCCGGCGCCGTGTAGGAGGCATCTTCAATATAGTCGGTACTCCAGCCTTCCCAGCCGTCCGAGTAATTCCGGATATTTTCATAGCCCATCAGGTAGGCATACAAAAAACTTAAACTGGACCGGTAACCGCTGCCGCAATAAAAAATGACATCTTTTTCGAAGGTGTTGCTGTCTGAAGATTCGATGCCGATCTCTTCCCACATCCGTCTCACGTCCGCGAAGTTTTTCAGCGAGCCGTCCGCATCGAGATACTCAAGGTCCGGGGTGTCCGCATTAAATGCATACACGGCGCCCGGAATTCGGCCTTTTTGAACCACATAACTATAGCCGCTGGTGTCCCCGGTGTATTCCGGGTAAGTGCGCACATCCGCCAGAATCGTGCCCTCATTATTATAGACCTCCTCAACCTGCGCCGTGCTCGCAATCATCTCCGCTTGAAGCGTGCCGGTGTAGGTCACGGCAGTCGGCTCGTTGATTGCGGTTTCCGTGGCGTATCCGGCCGCTTCCCAGGCCGCTATGCCGCCGTTTAAGAAGCGCACGTCCTGCACACCGGCATATTTTAAAATCCACCACAATCGTGCGGCGAATATGGGGCTGTTGCTGTAAACGACGACCGTCGTATCGGCCGTAATCCCCATGCCCCCGACGGCTGCTTTCAATTCGGCTTCCGGAAGCAAAAACCACCTCGGATAGCCGTTTTCATACGTGTCGGAATTGGAATGAAACGCACCGGGAATATGGCCTTTCAAATAGGAATCGTCCGCCCACCCCTTGGCCATGTCTTCAAAACTGCCCCACTGGGTTTCAAAAATGAGATAGCGATGGTTGCGATCATATCCGTACCCGGGGGGCGGGGAGGTGGAACTGCCCGACGCATGATAATCAATCAGCGCTTTCACCCATGCCGGATAAACCAGGGCCTGGTAGTTTTCAAGCCTGTCCATGGGATAGGCGGCCTCATCGGCGGCGGCCCAGTCCCAGATGGAAGCATCGTAATTGGCGACCCGGGTAAATCCCATCAGACGGCCCAGGAAATACAGAAAGCCGCTGCGAATGCCGGCGGTGCAGTAGCCGACCACCTCCTTGTCGGCGGTGATGCCCCGCTCGTCGAACAGTGATTTTAAATTCGCGTAACTCAAAATACTCTTGTCGGAATTGTAGAGCCATTCATAAGGCAGATGAACCGCGCCGGTAATGTGCCCGCCCCGGGCCTCACCGTAAAGCTGCCAGCCGTTGAACTCCTCGTCGGTCCGCGTGTCTACCAGCAAAAAATCACCATCGCCGCGCCTGGCCGCGATATCTTCCTTGTCAGCCAGAACGCCGGCGTTGACACTGGCATTGAATTGCGCCGCCGGCAGGTTGTTGATTGTGGTTTCCGTCGGAAGCCCGTCGGCGGCCCACTTGTCCCAGCCGCCATTGAGGATACGGACATGGGTGTTGCCCATGTATTCCAGCATCCAGAAAAAACGTCCGGCCGATCCCCAGGAAGCGGTGGTGTCGTCATATACAACAATATCGGTGTCGCGCGTCAGCCCGGCCGCGCCCAGGGCGGCTTCCAGCTCGGCCCGGGGCAGCAGGGTTCCGTCCGTGGCCGACCCGTCCCAGACGGAAAAATCGCCCCACTGGAGGTTGATGGCGCCGGGGATATGGCCGGCGGCATAGGCCTGGGTCGCGCGGGTATCGATGATGATCGGGTCCTTGCTGACGGCGCGTTTGGCCAGCAATTCTTCGGCCGAAGCCAGCAGACCGGCGTTGGGAAACAGGGATACATCCCCGGTCAGGGGTTCGGACGGGGTGACCGTCGGGTTTTTTGAGTGGCTGCTGCTGGAGCTATCGCACCCGCTGGTGATCAGGATAGCGAAAGCCAGCGCCAAAAAAAGATACGGTATATTCTTCTTCTCCATCTTTGTCCTTTCCCTTTCCTTTTGTCATGGTAACCCGCGAAATGTCCTGCCGCACAGGGCCTCACTTTCCAGCAAACCCTTTCTTTCGTCAAATACATAATTTCAATTTTTCTATGGTTGGCTATAGAAAATATCAATGGATGACGGTTCAGGACTGGATCTGGCTGATGAGCGATAATGGGAAAGTCATCGGGCTATGGCGTCGGCGCGATCCCGGATTGCTTGATGGCCGTCCGTCGTCGGGCCAGCTTGACCATCTCCACGGCCCAGAGAGGGAAAGACGAAACCATGATGATCATGGCCCAGTCGGAAAGGGTCAGGGGGGTGGTTCGAAAAATGTGCTGCAGAAAGGGGAGATAAACAACGCCCAGCTGAAGCAGGAAGGATATGCCGTTGGCAAGGATCAGGGTCCGGTTTGAAAAAACCCCCATCCGGAACAGGGACTTGTCCCGGCTGCGGCAGTTAAAGGCATGAAACAGCTGGCTGCAGGCCAGCACAATAAAGGCCGCGGTCCGGGCCCGGTCAATGCTTCCCTGCTCGATATAAAGGACAAAGCCGAAGGCACCCAGACCGCACAGGGCGATAAACGCCCCCTGCGCCAGCATTTGCAATACGGCTGAACGGGTCGCCACCGGTTCGTTTCCCGGTCGCGGTTTCTGCTTCATAATATCCGGATCAATGGGCTCCATGCCCAGGGCCAGGGCCGGAAGGCCGTCTGTAACCAGATTGACCCAGAGGATCTGCACCGGCAGAAGGGGAACCGGCCAACCGAACAGGGCGGCGACAAACATCACCAGGATCTCGCCGATGTTGCAGGAAAGGAGGTAATGGATGAATTTGCGGATGTTGTCGTAGATGCCCCGGCCCTCTTCCACGGCCGCGACAATGGAGGCGAAGTTATCGTCGGTGATGATCATGTCCGCGACTTCCTTGGTCACATCCGTGCCGGTGATGCCCATGGCCACCCCGATATCCGCCTCCTTGACCGCCGGGGCGTCGTTGACGCCGTCTCCGGTCATGGCCACCACCTGCCCCTGACTTCTCAGCGAACGGACAATCCGCAATTTATGTTCCGGCGACACCCGGGCGTAAACCGAGATCCGTTGCGTATACCGATCGAGTTCCGGGTCGGAAAGACCGTCCAGGTCATCGCCGCTCAGGCCCTGCGAATCCGTGGCGGCTATGCCCAGCCGGCGGGCAATGGCCAGGGCGGTATGCTTATGGTCGCCGGTGATCATCACCGTGCGGATGCCGGCCGAGGCACACGCCTGAACGGCTCTCCCGGCTTCTTCCCGCGGCGGATCGATCATGGCCAGCAGTCCGGCAAAAACCAGGTCCGTTTCCACGGCGGCGGACTCACCAGCCGCCGGAGACGGTTCCAGATCGCGCCAGCCAACCGCCAGAACCCGCAACGCCTCACCGGCAAAGCCGGCATTGACCTCCAGAATCCGGGATTTTTCTCCGTCGGTCAGCGGCACCACCCGTCCCCCTTGCTCGATACGGGTGCAGGCGGCCAGCATTGCCTCCGGCGCCCCCTTGACCCAGGCGACCGTTGACTGCCCGTGCCGTCGCATCATGGTCATCATCCGCCGCTCAGAATCGAAAGGGATCTCGGCGACAAAAGGATATTCAGCCTCCAGCGCTTGCTTGCATAATCCGGCTTTTCCGCCAAGGGTCAGCAGCGCCCCTTCCGTGGGATCACCGATGACGGCATATCGGCCATTTTCATTGGTCAGGGCGGCGCCGTTGCACAGAACCCCGCAGAGAATCGCCTTCCGCGCCTCCGGCAGATCCGCTATCCCCAGCCGCCGGCCTTCCGCCGTGAAGAACTCGCCTGCCGGATCGTAACCCAGGCCGCTGACGGCAACGATCGTGTTTCCGGCAAAAATTCGCTGCACGGTCATTTCGTTTCTGGTCAGGGTGCCGGTCTTGTCGGAGCAGATGACGGTCGTGCACCCCAGGGTTTCCACCGAAGGCAGCTTCCGGATCAGGGCGTTCCGTTTGACCATCCGCTGCACGCCCAGGGCCAGGGCGATGGTCACCACCGCCGGCAGCCCTTCGGGAATGGCCGCCACCGCCAGGCTGACCGCGGTAAGAAACATGTCCAGGGGGTTTCCGCCGCGCAGCAGCTCCAGGCCGAAGACCAGAAAAACCAGGAAAAAGCAGAAATAAACGATCCAGTGCCCGAACGCCGCCAGCCTTTTCTGCAGGGGCGTGGATTCATCTTCCATGCTGGCGATCAGCCCCGCCACCCGGCCCAGTTCCGTGCGCGGCCCGGTTTCCACCACGATGGCTCTGGCTTTTCCGGCGGCGGCCGAAGTGCCCATAAAAACCATGTTGGCCCGGTCGGCCAGAGGAAGGGTTTCCTGCGATACCGGAAGAGCGGTTTTGGCAACCGGCGTTGATTCGCCGGTCAGGCTGGCTTCCCGGGTGCTGAAATTGCAGGTGACATAAATCAGCCGGGCGTCCGCCGGGACCATGTCGCCGGACTCAAGCTCCAGAAGATCTCCGGGCACCAGTTCGGTCGAAGGGATAACCGCCGGCTTGCCCTCACGAATCACTTTCGAGGAGGGGGCGGCCAGTTTCTTCAGGGCCGACATGGCTTTTTCGGCCCGATACTCCTGGATAAAGCCCAGAATCCCGTTGAGGATGACGATTCCGATGATGGCCAGGGCGTCGACCCATTCCCGCAGGAGCCCGGACACCACCGCCGCTCCGACCAGGACCCAGACGATAAACCCGGTGAACTGGGAGGCCAGAAGCCCCAGGGCGCTTTTTCTTTTCTCAACGGCCAGCTCGTTTCTGCCGCTGCTTGCCAGGCGTTCCCGCGCTTCCGCCGTCGACAGTCCGCAGGCGCAGTCCGTCCGCATTGTGGCGCAGAGTTCATCCGTGGATAAGGACCACCAGGGCCGCATGGGAAAACCTTATTTTGCGCTTTTCATCTCACGCCAGGCCAGGATGGCGAGGGTGACGGCAGTCAGCGGAAATATGAAATAGGTCATTGCCCGGTCAAAGGCGTCCAGGGCCGAATGCTGGGACGCGGCCAGAAAGAGGTAAAGAATGTAGGCCACGTAATAAAACAGGAAAAGCAGGCCGTTTCCGCGGGAAATGCTAGACCCCGTGAAAAAAACGGGCAGACAGGCCACCGCCACGGCGATCATGACCGGAATGTCGAACCGCAGGGCCGTCGGTGATACCGGGATGCCCGCGGGAGATACCAGGCTTGACAGACCCAGCACGAAAAGGATGTTGAAAATATTGCTGCCTATCACGTTGCCCACCGAAATGTCCCGCTGACCGCGGATGCTGGCGACGACGGACGTGGCCAGTTCCGGCAGGGAGGTGCCCAGCGCGACCAGGGTGAGCCCGATCACCAGTTCACTGACGCCCAGATACCGGGCAGCCGCCGTAGCGCCGGTAACCAGCCAGTGCGAGCCCAGAACCAGAAGTCCCAGCCCGGTGAGAACATAGAGAACGTTGCGCATCCATCGGGAGGAGGAATCCGCCGCTGCGTCCGACCCATCCTCATTGTCCGCTTGCGAAAGTCCCTCCCTGCGCCCCATGCGGATAAGGATAACCGTATAGGCGATGGCGCCGGCAAAAAGAACGGCGCCGTCCAGCCGTCCGAGCTTGCCGTCCATGGCCATGACAAAGGTCAGAATGGAAATCCCGATCATGACTGGAACGTCAAAGCGGACCAGCTGGCTGGAAACCGCCAGTGGGGCGATCAGGGCCGACAGGCCGAGAATCAGCAGGATGTTGGCGATATTGCTGCCGACCACATTACCAAGGGCGATGTCCGCCTGGCCGCTGAAACCCGAAAAAACGCTTACAGCCAGTTCCGGCGCGCTGGTTCCGTACGCCACCACCGTCAGGCCGATGATCAGGGCCGGAATCTTCATGGCAATGGCGATGCCGGAGGCGCCGCGGACAAGCATTTCCGCGCCCCCAACCAGCAGAACAAAACCCAGGATGAGAAGCAGAATGGTCATGGGTTCTCTCCATTCTAAAAAAAGTTAAAACCGTTACGCTCATTTCCCTAACAGCACGCAAAGGAAAATGCAAATCTTTTGCCCACCGGAAGGGTTACGATAATGTTACCGGTTATCTGACAGGCAGTCCTTGTATTTAGACTGGATTGTTTCCAGCAGCCGCCGGCCGATCTCCAGTCCGATATCGATAAACTGCGGGCCGTATTCTTTTCCCACGGAGGTGCGAAACGTGGCTTTGATGGTGGCGATGTATTCCAGGGCGCCGGGATAAAGGCTGAAAAACCGCGAAGGCGGCAGGGGAACGGGGGCGGCCGCGATCATCTTCCAGACGGTGTGCGTGAAGTTGTCCGGCCCCCAGCGGAACTTGTCGGCATCGTACAGGCTGCCGGCAATAATGTCCTGTTCAACGGATTGAGGCGACTGAACGTCCTTGAAGGCCTCATGGTTGCGGATGGCAAACACCACGCAGTCGATACTGTCTTCGTCCAGCAGATGATCCCGTTTCAGCTTTTCCCGAGCCGCTTCGGCGCCGATGATGGCGTGCTGGCGGTGCCGGCGGCGGATGTCGTGCAGCAGCCCGGCGCAATGAGCCATGAGCACCAGCCGCCCCACCTGCCGGTCCGGAAGACTGGCCCGGGTCCCCTCCACGGCCGCGATGACGCCGGCGTCCAGGGCGACCTTTTCCGCGTGCCCCAGTCCGTGGCCCAGGTTGCTGCGGGTTTCCTCCCGGACAAACCGGGACAGGTCACGGATCATCGGGTTGTCCCGGAACATCTCCCGGGACCGGATCACGGAAAGGGAAAAAACCCGGTAAAATTCGGGTTCCGGACAGGCGGCGGCGATTTCCCGGGCCGCCTGCTGAAGAAGAGAATAAATTGGCTGCATCGTTTCTCAACCGCCGATGGCGGACATCACCTGCGTCAGGGCGTTGTTTTTGCCGGCTTCATTGTGGGAGTATCCCGGTTTTTTCAATACCGCCTGACGGAAAAGACCGGCCAGATCGTCGTCGCTGGCGCCCTGCCGCAGAGGGGTTTTCAGGTCCACTGCGATATCGGAAAACAGGCACGGCTTCAGCCGGCCGTCGGCGGTCAGTCTCAAGCGGTTGCATGTCCGGCAGAAATGCCGGCTGATGGGGCTGATAAAGCCCACTTCTCCCCGGGCGCCGGGAAAGCGGAACCGCTCGGCCGTGTCCCCTGATCCGGTGCGTTCGACCGGGATCAGTTCGCCGCCGACGGCTACCCGTCGCTTTATCTCGGCGGTAAGGATCTGGACATCGGCCTTCAGGGTTTCCCGTTCCGACGGCATATACTCAATAAACCGCATATGCAGGGGCAGATCCAGGGACAGCGCGGCCAGGGCGGGCAATTCATCGTCGTTGATTCCTCTCATGGCCACGGCATTGACCTTGACCGGAGAAAAGCCCTGGTCCAGGGCGGTCATGATACTTTCCCAGACGGCGGCAAGCGCATCCCGCCCGGTGATGGTCTTAAACTTTTCCGGGTCAAGGGTGTCCAGGCTGATGTTGAGCCGGTGGATGCCGGCGGCCTTGAGCGCGGACAGGTTTTCCTTCAGAAAGACGCCGTTGGACGTCATCGCCATGTCCGTGATGCCGGGAAGAGCGGCGACCTGGCCGATAAAACCGCAGACTCCTTTTCTGACCAGCGGTTCGCCGCCGGTGATCCTGATTTTGGTGATGCCCAGGTCCACGCCGGTCCGGATGATCCGGAGAGTTTCCTCGTAGGTCAGGATATCGTCATGAGAAAGCAGATTAAAGGTTCCCGCAGGGCGGCAGTATATGCAGTTCAGGTTGCAGCGATCCGTGATCGAAACCCTCAGATAGTTCAAACTCCGGTTGTGCGTGTCGGTCAGTGTCCGCTGCATCTCTTATTCCTGTCTTATTCCTTCAAGAGCCGGTTCCGGTATGCCTCGATTTCCATCATGGGCGGGCGCTCCGACATTTTTACGGCAAACAGGTCCGCGACATACTCACCCGCTCTCCGGTCAAACCGGATCATTTCATGAAACAGTTCCCGGGCCAGCTCAATTCTCTCCATCTTTTCCAGGCGGTTAAAAAAAGTTTTCAAAATCACAAAGGCCATTTTCCCCAGCGCCCGGGTGTCCTGATTGGTATGGACCCGCCTGTCCATATCGACCTGGGCCATGACGTTCAGGCCCCACTTTCTATATATATCAAGTATCATGCTGGTTTCAACGCCATAACCGATGGGAAAAGGGATATTTTCAAAAATTTCCCGGAACCCGGCGTACTCTCCGGAAAGGGGCTGAAAAATCTGGGCCAGTTCCGGGAAAAACAGGGAAAAAAGCGGGCGGACCACCAGTTCCGTCACGCGGCCGCCGCCGCCGGGAAGAACCCGGTTGTGATCCAGGGCGATGGATCGGTCGTAAAAGGCCTTGGTAAATTTAATGTCCTGATGCTGAATCAGCGGCCCCAGGAGGCCGTAAACAAACCGGGGGTGGATATTTTTGATGTCCGCGTCGATGTACACCAGGATATCCCCGCGAGTGACATACAGCGCTTTCCACAGGTTTTCCCCCTTGCCCCGGAACTTTTCCAGCTGGGGCAGAATATCATCCGCCCGGAAGACGCCGGCCCCGTATTGGGCGGCGATTTCCATGGTGTTGTCCGTCGAACCGGAATCGATGACCACGATTTCATCCACCAGCCGGTGGCGCGTCATCAGATCGGATTTCATCATGACAATTTCCTTGGCGATGGTGGCTTCCTCGTTCAGGGTGGGAAAACACAGGGAAACCGAGAGGCGGCGCTTTTGCTTGGCCGCCATCAGCCGGGACAGATCCGAAAAGGCCGAATGATGAAAGGTATGGGTTTCGATCCAGGGTTTAGCCATCGCACACCCCGCTGTCCATGGCGGCCATGACGCCGACGACCTGGGCGATCCCCTTGAAGAGGGGACTGATCCTGACCCGGGCCTGCTCCGGTAGATAGGCGTCGGCGCCATGGGTCAGGCCGAGCGTAATGGCCGGAATATGACGGGAAAGAAACACGGACAGTTCGGATTCGCTGGGCATGGTAACCGGTTCCAGTCGCAGTTTTTTCATCACCGCCGCGGCGGATTTGACCAGGGGATGACTGAACTTGAGCCGGGCAGGCGCCTGTTCGCTGATGCTTTTCAGCTTCAGCCCGGCCTGAAGTTCATGCGCCACGCCGTTGACGATATCCCGGATATCGGTATACAGGGATCGCACCACCTCAAGTGAGTCGCTCTGGACTTCCAGGCCGAGGACCGCATCGGCAGGGATCGTTCCGTGCCGGGACCCCCCGCTTATTTTGCCCATGACGATCCTGGACCGCGGCCGCTGGGGAAGACGAAGCCGCAGAATCTGGTTGATGACCTCATTGAGCACCAGGATGGGGTTGGCCGTGTCGCGCGGCCGGCCGCCAGGGGAGGGGGGCAGGGCGCATTCAATCTCGCAGCGGTTCAGCCCTTCTGAAAAATAACTGAGCCGGCCCAGTTCGCATGCCTCCAGGATGATGGCCCCCCGGATGGGGGTTTTCCAGTTGCCGACCAGATGTTTCATGCCCGCCAGGTTTCCGGCGCCGAGAGACCGGACGACACCGGCCAGAACAATATCCGACACAAAAGAGAGCCCCGCGGCCGCGATGATGTCCGGCAGGGAGGCCAGTACGCCCACGCCGGTGGAATTGTCGGTTATTCCCGACCCCACGATGGCGTTGCTGGTAACCGTATAATTATGATCCACGTCCCTGTCCACGGCGGTATCCAGATGGGCCACTACAAAAACCGGCGGTTTGTCCGGAGATGTCCCGGGAATAACCCCGACAGGATTACCGAGGGGGTCCAGCCAGCACCGGTCAACGCCCGCGCTGGAAAATCTTTCCAGAAGCATATTGGCCCGTTTTTCTTCCGCAAAAGTAGGTGCCGGGATCTGGCCGGTCATAATAATATTGGTGATAATGACGTCCTTTAAGGATTTGCTTGTTTCCACGAAAGATGGTATCTGGTCGAGATAGGAAGTCATTCGGGGTAATCTTGTAATTATTCTAATTTGCAGATGAAACAGGCTTTAAGTTCATATTGAGGGAATCGCGGTTTTAAGTCAAGGCAAACCGTCTGAAAAGCGAATCGAAAGATGTCGCCAACGGCATGAGACGGAATTGGAGAATGAAAATCGAAACGGAAGATTATGGGATGAAGACCAGGCAGCTGGCCGAAAAATATTTAAGTAACGGAAATAACCGGTGTCTGATCGTGTTGCGGCATTCCGTGCGCCATTATGACACGGACAATCCCATCAACGAGCCTTTTATGGGCCTGACCGAAGAAGGCAAGCAGCTGTCTTACCAGTGGGGCCATACCCTGTCGCCGAAAAAGCGTCTGAATTTCTTTTCCAGCTTCATCGGCCGGTGCATTGAAACGGCCTATCTGATGGACAAGGGGCACGTGGCCGCCGGCGGCGTTACCAGCAATAATATGATTGAAGCCACGCTCTCCCCCTTCTATGTTCGGGATGTCCTGCGGCTGTTTGAGGAATATATCAGGCAGCCGGATTTTCTGACGGTATGGTTCAAAAACGACATTCCGTCGGAAGTTATTACGCCGCCCGGGCAGGTCGCGGCGGCCATGATGGCCTTCTGGAAGGAGAGGTTGTCGGACAGCCGTCTTTCAGACCAGGTGGATGTCTGCGTGACTCACGACTGGAACCTGTTCGTGCTGCGGTGGTACTTGTTGGGCATCTTCCCGGATCCGCGGGAAAAAGTGGATTATCTGGAAGGCCTGATCGTGTTCCGGGAAAAAAACAAAAATTATGTCGCCGCCCCGGGGCACGCCCCCCGGGCGCTGCGGCTGGCCTGAACATCGTATCAAACAGACAATCAGCAAGGAGAAAAACATGCCATCTTTCCGCAAAGCGGCCCTGGCCGCAGCGTTGATACTGCTGACAGCTGTATTTGTCCCGTCAGCGCCTGCCGCGGAAAAGCCTTTTGTTTTTGGAATGCTGCTGGTCGGGCCATACAACGACCACGGCTGGAGCCAGTCCCACTACGAAGCTGGAAAATATGTGGAAGCCAGAACCGGTAACACTCGCATGCTCTACATTGATAAAGTCAATCCGGCCGACCGTCCCGGCATGACCGTACCCCAGCTGGTGGAAGACCTGGCCGAAAAGGGCGCCCGGCTGATTATCGCCAACTCCGATGACATGAAGGATGGCATCCGGCAGGCGGCCCTGGCCCATCCGGACATCCATTTCATTCATGTTTCCGGAGACGATGTGCTGACCGGCAAGGCACCGCCCAACCTGACCAATCTCATGGGAAAAATGGAATACGCCAAAATGATGGCGGGGTTCGTGGCGGCGCTGACCACCCGGACGGGGAAAATCGCCTATCTGGGGCCGCTGGAAAACGAAGAGACCCGGAGACTGGCCGTGGCCTGTTTTCTGGGAGCGAAATACGCCTGGGAAAACATTTTAAAAAAGCCGCTGGACCTGTTCCGTTTCCGGGTCTCCTGGATCGGTTTCTGGTTTAACATCCCCGGCGTTACCGCCGACCCCACGGCCGTTGCCGGAAATTTCTATGACACGGGATATGACGTGATCGTTTCCGGCCTGGATACCACCGAAGCGGTCACCGTCGCCAGGCAGAAGCGGGATCAGGGGCGGATGGTCTGGGCCATGCCTTATGAGTATATCAACGCCTGTCAGACCGGACCGGAAGTCTGTCTGGGTGTTCCCTATTTCAACTGGGGGCCGGACTATCTCAACCTGATCCGGCAGTCCATGGCCGGTCAGTGGGAGAGCCGGTTCATCTGGTCGTCCCCGGACTGGACGGACATGAACAACCCGGACACCGGGGCCATCGGCTTTAAACCGGGCCCGGCCATGGCGCCGGAGGTGAAAAAGGCGCTGGATGAATTTTCCGCCGGACTGGCTGACAAAAAAATTGAACTGTTCCGGGGGCCGCTGCTCTACCAGGACGGCACCGTGTTTCTCAAGGACGGTGAAATCGCCACCGACCGGCAGATATGGTACGTCAGCAAACTGCTGGCCGGAATGACGGGAACGGGCGGCGATCAATGATCCTTTGCCGGCCGGGAACCTCATGAAAGTTGAACTGTGCCACATCAGAAAATATTTCGGGCCGGTTCCGGCCAGCAACGGCGTCTCGCTGACCATTGCGCCCAACCGGATCCACGGTCTGCTGGGTGAGAACGGCGCCGGTAAAACTACTTTAATGCGAATTCTGGCCGGATATACCGGTAAGGACGGCGGCGATATCCGGATCGACGGCAAAGCCGTTTCCTTTTCATCGCCCCGGGACGCGGCCGCCCGGGGCATCGGGCTTTTGCATCAGGATGTTCTGGATGTGCCGGCGTTTTCCGCGCTGGAAAATTTCATGCTGGGACGGACACCCGGCCTGCGGCTCAACCGGAAAGCCTTCTCCCGGATATTCCTGAAAACCGCCCGTGATCTTGGCTTCTCTATAAGGCCCGATGATCCTACGGTTTTACTTACCGTAGGGGAAAGACAGCAGGCGGACATGGTCCGGCTGCTGTCGGCGGGGACCCGGCTGCTGATTCTGGACGAACCGACCACCGGACTGTCCGAAGACCAGAAGGACGTCCTGATCGCGGCGCTGCAAAAATTTGTATCCGGCCGGGGCAACAGCGTCGTCCTGGTATCCCACAAACTTTCCGACATACGGCAGTTATGCGACCAGGTGACGGTCCTGCGGCAGGGCGCTGTTATCGGAGCGCAGGATCGCCCTTTTTCAGAGGATCAGCTTCTGGAACTGATGTTCGGGGAAGGACGGGCACCACAACGGCGAAAGCTCCGGGAGACAGGCGAGATTGTCTTCTCCGCCTCCGGAATCCGGGCGTCCGGCGGACGGGCCGGGCTTTTCGTTGCCGATTTTTCGGTCAAACAGAAAGAGGTGATCGGGCTGGCCGGCCTGGATGGAAGCGGGCAGGAGCTCTTTCTGAAAGCGTCCGCCGGCCTGACGCCGGCCAAAGCCGGAAAATTCGTCCTTCGCGGGGAGGATGTCACCGGCCGGGATTACCATGCGCTGCGGCAAAAAGGCGTCGGCTATATTCCCTCCGATCGGCTGTATGACGGCCTGGCTCCGGATCTGACCATCGCCGACCATTTCCTTGTCGCCGAAGGGGCGCCTCCTTTTGCAAATCGCTCAACCACGGCACTGAACCGGGCCGCCGCGGCCATTGCTGATTTTCAGATCAAAGGTCGGCCGGACACTCCCGCCCGGTTCCTGTCCGGAGGAAACCAGCAGCGGCTGCTGCTGGCCCTGATCCCTGAAAAAACGGCGCTTCTTCTGCTCGACAACCCCACCCGGGGGCTGGACCCGGAGTCCGCCGCTCTGGTCTGGTCAAGGCTGCAAACCTTCTGCGATAAGGGCGGCTCCGTCGTTTTCTCTTCGTCCGACCTGGATGAAATGCTGACCATGGCCGATCGCATTGGCGTGTTTTACGAAGGAAAACTGGCGGCGATATTTCCGGTAGAAGAGAGCGTTTTGGATTCTTTGGGAAAAGTGATGTCCGGGAAAAATAGGGATATCGGCCCTGCCGCCTTTAAAAGGAAGCCTCCGCAAAAATGATAAACCCGCGGACATTGAGACATATCATCAGCGGCCCAGGACTGGTTGGCCTCGTCTCTCTTCTGGCCGGCGCGGTGCTCCTATGGGTGGCCGGCGCTTCGCCGATAGAGGGCTACGTCAATATCATCAAAGGCGCTCTGGGGTCGACCGGCAAATTTTTTTTTGTTGTCCGGACCTGGGTGCCCCTGGCGATATGCGCCTGCGGATTGATTTATCCGTTTCGGGCGGGGCTTTTAAATATCGGTGTGGAAGGACAGATGATCTGGGGGGCCGTCTGCTGCACGGTTGTTCTCCGTTGGGCAATAGTATGGGGTTCACCGGCTCTGACGGTGATGCTGGCCTTCGCGGCGGCGGCTGCCGGCGGCGCCCTGTGGGCGATGCTGGCCGGTATATTGAAAATCAAAGGCGGCGTCAACGAAATCTTCGGCGGTCTGGGCCTGACGTTCGTGGCCCAGGGCGTCGTGCTGTGGCTGATTTTCGGTCCCTGGAAGCGGCCCGGGGTCGCGACCATGAGCGGCACGGAAATATTTTCCCCCGACCTGTGGCTGCCGACGGTGCTGTCCGGCCGGATATCGCCAGCGGCCATTCTTCTAACGGTCATGCTTTTTGCCCTGACGGTTCTGCTCCTGACGCGAACCAATTTGGGTCTCTATTTTCAGGCCGTCAGAAGCAGTCAGCGGGCCGCGTTTGTTCTGGGACTGAACCCGTCCGGTTATTTTCTGTTAGCCTTGGCCATTTCCGGCGGATGCGCGGGGTTGGCCGGCGCCGTTCTGGTGGCCGGGGTGTATCATTGCCTCATCCCCTCCATCTCCGGAAATTACGGGTACCTGGCCCTGCTGGTGGTCATGCTGGCCGATCATCGTATCGGCGCCGCGGCGGTCGTCGCTTTTCTGTTTGCCGGGTTGAACGTCGGCGGAGTTCAACTGCCCCTGGTGATGCACCTGGATTCCTCGCTGTCGGGAATCCTCCAGGGCGCGCTGGTTCTTACCGCTCTGGCGGTTTACGGCCGCCGGCGGAAAAGACGGGGGCCTGAATGGACGGTATGACGGTAACCCTGTTCTTTTCCGCCGTGGTCTTTTCCGCCACCCCGATTTTGCTGGCCGTGATCGGCGAGACCCTCTCTGAAAAATCAGGGTTCATCAATCTGTCTCTGGACGGCACTATCCTGTTTAGCGCCATGGGCGCTTTTGCCGTCGCCGTGCAGACGGACTCGCTGCTGGCCGGTTTTATCGCGGGCGCCCTTATCGGTGCCGGAGTGGCTGCCGTAGCGGCGGTCTTTTCCCTCTATTTGAACGTATCCCAGATCGCGACCGGTTTTGTTTTGTCCCTGATGACGCGGGATATGGCCTATTTTCTCGGCGCCCCTTTTTCCGGTATCACCGGCCCCCGGGTATCGCACCTGGCCATCCCCGGATTGTCCGGCCTGCCCCTGATCGGTCCGGTTTTGTTCGATCAGAATCCGGTGGTTTATTTGAGTTTGAGCATGGCAATTACGGTCTGGTGGCTGATCAGCAGAACACCTTTCGGGCTGAATCTGCGGGCTACGGGAGAACACCCGGAAGCGGCTTTTGCCAGGGGGCTCAATCCAACACCCATCCGTCTGGTTTGCGCCGCGGGAGGCGGGCTGCTGGCGGGTCTGGGCGGCGGGGCCTACTCATTGTGCGTGAAGGCCGGATGGGGACATCCCCAGGGGGCGGAAGGGGTAGGCTGGATTGTTCTGGCGCTGGTTATCTTCGGTCGCTGGGGAGTCATTCGGGCGGCTATGGGCGCGTACTTCTTCGCTTTTCTTCAGGTCGGCGGCGTTTACCTGCAAACGCAGGTTCCCAGGATCCCGGCACAGGTCTTCCAGGTGGCGCCGTTTCCGCTGATGATTTTTACCCTGCTGCTTATGAATCTGTCTCCCGGGAAAGGCGTGCGGACCCCACTGGAAGCCGGTCACCGCCGCGGACGGGGCGAAGGCATGCCGGCGGCCCTTGGGCGATCATGGCCCGGCGGCCGCTGATTGGGACAACGTCCGATTCAGCCTCATGCCGGCAGAAGAATTTTCCGGACCATTGTCAAGCCTCGTATACTTTGCTATAAACAGACCAAACCGGCCGGGGCGGAATAACTTGAATTTTGATCGCCGGGCAGACCGCCGCCAGCCGGCGGGTCCGTTACGCGATAGACCGGAGAACCGGGCACCGGTGAACGGGAGAGCAGGCGCTGTATGAAAACTCAACAGGTTAGGTTGCTGTCGCAACGAATGCGGGTTGATTATCCATGGCCCGTCTGGGCCATCGGCTGGCTCGCTATTTTAAAAGCGTTTATCTGGCTCGGCGCGGAGCCCCCGGCCCTGCCCGCCAACCAGATGACACTGATGGGATACAAGTACGCCCTTTTTATGCTCCCCCTGTTTTTTTGCGGTATCGGCGCCTGGAACATGAAAAAATGGGCGGCCTGGGGGTTGGTCGGCCTGGCTGTCGCCGACCTGCTGTTTTATCTGACCGTTCCCTCGGTCAGAGCGTCGCTGGCCCTTAATACGACTTCGTCCGTAGCCTATACATTTTCAATAACGGTCTTTGCTATCAATGGACCGCCGAGCACGATCCTGATCCTGCTGTTGTCCCCGGCGCTGATGAAACGCCTGAATCCGTCCTCTTGAACGGCAACGGACAAGGCCTAACAACACACACCAGGTAATATTTATGGAACTGAAATACCACACCATGGCGGTCGAGGAGCGGGTCGCGGTCATCACCATCAACCGGCCGGAAAAGGGCAACGCCCTTTCCCCGGAAGTCCTGACAGAGATGACAGCGCTGTTTACCACCCTGGATGCCGATCCCCAGGCCAATGTAATTGTCCTGACCGGCGGAGAAAAAATGTTTTCCGCCGGCTTTGATCTGGACGTGGTCCGGCAGATGGAGAAAGTGTCCAACGAAAGATTCATCGCCCTGTTTCACCGGGCTTACCGCTCCATTCTTTTCTGCAGCCGTCCGGTGATAGCAGCGGTCGGCGGACCGGCCATCGCCGGCGGTTTTGACCTCACCATGATGTGTGACATCCGCTATGCCTCCGAAAACGCTAAATTCGGTCAGCGGGAAATGGCGCTGTCTTTGCCGCCCATCATGGATCCCCTGTGGCGGATCATCGGCCTGGGCCGTGCCAAGGAAGTGGCCTTTACCGGCCGCATTTACGATGCCGCGGAAGCTGAACGCATGGGTTATGTCAGCCGCGTTTTTCCCAGGGGAGAACTCCTCCAGTCTGTTATGCCGATCGCCAGGATCATGGCCGGGTACGACCGGCAATGCCTTGTGGAAACCAAACAACTGACCCATCTGCTGATGAACAAGGATCTGGACGGCGCCATGACAACCCAGGAGTGGTTGTTCCGGTCCTACATCGGCTCCCCGGACAATCAACAGCGGGTGACGGAACTTCTGGCCGGCCTGAAAAAAAGGACCGGTTGACAATCGTCATGATGTCTTTTCAGCCGTAACGCTGCCTCCGGCGCCATTTCCGTCATGCTGCCCGCTTCTCCGATCATCGTCAATATGGAGTGATCCGTCCGTTTTTCTGCCGTCCCGCCGGCAGAACCCGTCCCCAACAATAATACGTCCCCGGCCGCGGGATAGTGCTGCCTACCCCCGTCGAATACAAAAACTTTTATTATAATATTTCACTTGACATTATGTATAATCAATGTTTAGTTAGCATAAACCCGAAGGGTGGGGAGAAAAGACTTCAGTCAATGAATATGAAAATCGCTGTTTGTGCTATTGATGGCGTGTTTTCCTGACGACGGTGATGATGGCAGATGGCAGGCCCCTCAACCCCC